>JAUNRY010000326.1 GCA_030539475.1 Bacteroidia bacterium
TCGAAATTCGGTTTTATTTTATCGAGAAATTTTCTTAACGACATTATATTATTATAGTTTGATGTTTGACGTTTGATGTTTGCAGAGAAGTGGCATGCCGCGGCTCTACCGACTTACTCCATTTCTTTTTTGAGCATATCGAGCCCGCTTCTAACTATTCTCTGAAGTTCCAGTTTTGAAGTGTCCACAAACTCGCAAAGCGCGAAATCTTCGGGCGCCACTTCGTATATTCCCAACTGCTCCATTTTATCTATGTTGAAAGCGATGATGGATTTAATCAATTGTTCGGGGAATATATCCATGGGGAATACTTTGTCGTACTCGTTGGAAACAATAATTGCCCTTGGGCCGCCCAATATGCGCGCATCGAGCCGATAGGCTTTTTTGAGCTGCAAGTAGGTGCAGCCGGCGCTGTATCGGTTTGGCGACAACGATGCCCAGCCAAAGGCTTCGTGTACATCGTCGCCTTCGGGAATTACGGTAACCTGCGAGTGCATGGCGCGCAAAACGCCGTTGGCTTCCACTTTTGTTCCCGTGAGCACGTTTCCGCTGATGTAACGTAAATTACCGTTTTCAATAACGTTGCCGGCAAACAGTTTCGCCAGTTCCGTACCCACAAGCATTTTGTAATATCCGGTTTGTTTCACTTCCGAACCGGTGAGCGCTATGGTGCGCGTTAAATCTACTATTCCTTTGTTGAAGAGCCTTCCGATAAACAGCACGTCGAGCGCGTTTAGCGTCCAAACCACTTCGCCCCGGTTTACGGGAGCCAGTCGATTAATTTGCACGCCCACGTTTCCGGCCGGATGAGGCCCCGAGAACTCGGTAACGGTAACGTTTTTGGCGTTTCGCAGCCCTTCGTTTTTGGCGGCGGGGCTGATGGACAGGTAAACTTTCCCGGCGGTGAGTTTGGCTAAGGCGTTTAACCCGGTTTGCAGATCGGCTTCCTGGCCTTTCAGTATGAAGTCGTAGGAAGGCGCCAGCGGCGCGGTGTCTAATCCGGTAACGAAAATGTCGCGCGGTTCCGCGTCGGGGTTGGCTACCACATCGTACGGACGTTGTTTCACCACAAACCAGATGCCGGCTTCGAGCATTGCTTTCTTTATTTCTTGGGAAGACAACGAACCCACATCTTTTTTCCCGTAATCAACGTACTCGTTTTCTCTGTCGGCTTTGATGGTGATGTTCAGGATGCGCCTTTTCTCTCCCCGGTCAATGGCGGTAACGGTACCGCTTACGGGTGATGCGAACATCATATCGGGATTCATTTTGGAGAAAAACAACGCTTGTCCGGCTTTCACGGTATCGTCCACCTTGACTTTCAGTTTGGGCGTGATTCCCTGAAAATCTTCCGGGCACACCTGCAGGAATTCGCTTGTTATTTCGCCGCGAAATGTTTCTTCGGGTTTTCCTAACAACGGAATTTGCAAGCCTTTCTTGATTTTAATTCGATTAGCCATATTTAATAATAAAAATAACTGTTGGGTTTTTTCGGGATAATTGACTATTTATCAACGTCTTGTTCTATTTCAGCTGTGAGGGCAATAGTAATTTTCCTTTCAACGTGCAAAGATAAGCGATTTAAATTCAAAAAAAGAAAGAATAGTGAAAAAAATCTTTATTGGAATCTGTTTTTGTGCGCTCCGCATAACAGGCTTTTTTGCAGAGGTGCTATAAATGGAATTT
>JAUNRY010000068.1 GCA_030539475.1 Bacteroidia bacterium
CTCAAAACCAACGAAAAACAAAAAAAATGAAATATTTTTGCATTTCACTGTAACTTTTTCAACACTCAACCGTCATACATATAATGAGCCACGATAAATTCCACCGGATCATTCTGCCGCTGAAAGATAAACTCTTCCGGCTCGCGTGGAGCATCGTGAGAAATTCCGCCGAGGCGGAAGATATTGTGCAAGACGTGTTTCTGAAAGTCTGGACAAAAAACGGCGAGTGGAACGAAATAGAAAACTTGGAGGCATATTGCTACCGTTCAATAAAAAATTTGGCATTCGACAGAATTGAGTCGCAATCCGTCAGAAAAACGGAAAGCATTGCTCCCGAACCGGGAGACGGCATTTTTACCGATAACGCGACACCCCTCGCCAAGCTGATTGAAACGGAAAGAAACACATTATTATATACGTGCATTGATGAACTGCCGGAGAATCAAAAAATGGTGTTTCAACTGCGCGAAATTGAAGGAATGAGCTACCGGGAAATTGCGGAAGCATTGAGCATAAACGAAGACTTGGTGAGAGTGAACCTTTTCAGGGCACGAAATAAAATGAAAGAATTATTATTGGGGAAGCAATAAATGAACACAGAAAGAATACATAACTTGCTGGAAAAATACTGGAACTGCGAAACCTCTGTGGGGGAAGAGCAGGAGTTGCAGGAGTTTTTCAATTTCGGCCAAGTTCCCGGCAATTTGCAGCCGTATGTTCCCATTTTTGCCTACAAGCAACAGCAGCAAGCCCTTGTGCCGGGCGATGACTTTGACAAAAAACTCGAAGCGTCTTTGCGCAACGCGGAAAAACAACAGAAATACATAACCATAAAAATATTTGAGCCGTTGTTGCGCATCGCCGCATCCATTATTCTTATTGCCGGCATCGGAATATCGGTTTACTTTTTCGCCAAACAAAACAATCAGGTTTTTGCTGAAACGTACAACGACCCCGGCGCCGCGCTCCAAGAGGCAACATCGGCGCTCGAAAAACTGTCAACAGCCTTGCAATCAACAGAAAAAGCATCGATAAAATCGTTGGAACAACTGGAAAATCTGGATTTAAACTGGTCGGAAATCGACTCGCTGAGCTCCGAAATTCCCTTGTACAACCCGGATTTGAACAACACCATTGAGACTGAAAATTTATGAAAAGAAGTTTATTAATCGGTTTTATTTTGTTTTTGGCGACATCGGTTTTCGCGAACGACTTTATCACGAAATTCCTGAGAGAACACGTTGAAGCGGATCGGCCGGTGAGCAACGTGAACATCGGAAAAGCCATGCTCAACAAAATGGCGTCGAACACCGACGAAGACGAACTGAAAACCACTTTCAGGGAATTGAACAGCATCCGCATAATTACAACCGAAAACAGAGACGATTCAAAATATTATTTCGAGAAAGCGAAAGAAATGGCATACAGTGAATTTACGGATTACAAGGAAGTGGTGTCGGTGAACGAAAGAATGTCGAAAATAAATATTTTGCTGAAAAAAATTGACGAAAAAACGCAGGATCTCATCCTCATTGCTTTGGACGACGATAATAAACTAACGATAATTACCGTTTCGGGGAATATAGATTTTAATTCGATATCCAAACTCTCCAACTCACTGCGGGAGGCGCAAACGGAACAAACAATTACCGAAGAAGAGAACGAAAAAAACAACTGACTCCGGACAGGTTAATCCGGAACATGCACAAATAACTTTTTTCTTTTTTATATTTAAACGATGAGCAGGCGGCCGAACGTGAGTTTAGCCGCCTGTTGCTTTTGCCCACAACAACGAACTGTCGCCGTAGCTCAAAAACCGGAAACCGCTTTGCAGCGCGTAATCGTAAATCCGCTTCCAATCTGCGCCTATAAACGCGGCAATGAGCAGCAACAACGTACTTTGCGGTTGATGAAAATTGGTAATCATGCCTTGCGGATAATGAAATTGGTAACCGGGCACAATAATAATCCGCGTAGCGGTAATTAATTGCTCCGAATTGTTTCGGCCAAGGTAATCGATAATGGCTTTCAGCGCCAATTGGGGAGACACCTCATTTTCTTCGCCGTAAGGCTCCCATTGCGAAACCAACAACTCTTCCTGCGGAATCTGCGGATTTTGAAGAATTTTTTTACCTACGTAATACAAACTCTCCACCGTTCGCATCGAAGTGGTTCCCACAACAATTAAATCCTTTTCATTTTCGTATAAAGCCTGAACGGTTTCTCTCGAAACAGAGATAAACTCCGTGTGCATATCGTGTTCATCAATGGTTTCCGATTTCACGGGCTTAAAAGTCCCCGCCCCCACGTGCAACGTAACGTTGGCGGTTTTAATCCCTCGTTCGCGAAGCGATTCCATAACTTCTGGCGTGAAATGCAACCCCGCCGTAGGAGCGGCAACCGAACCTTCCACCGCAGAATAAACCGTTTGGTAGGTGCTATCATCCGCCGCTTCCGAGGCCCGGTTTAAATACGGCGGAATGGGTAATGTTCCGGCGACTTCCAACAGTTCGGAAAAAGTGAAATTCGGGTTATCCCACGAAAATTCAACCACCGTATCGGTTTCGGACTTCGCTGTTTTTTTTGCCGAAAGCAGCGTGGTTTCTCCGTTAATTTCTACCTGCATTTGCAACACATCGTTTTTCCAGCGCTTGGCATTGCCAATCATGCAAACCCACGAACACGATTCGCGCTGCTGAAAATTCAGCAAATAATCGCTTGGCGCGCGGGGCGAAAGGCAAAACACTTCGATGGCGGCGCCCGTGATTTTTTCAAAAATCAACCGGGCATGTATCACGCGCGTATTGTTGAAAACCATCAGGCTGTTTTCAGGAATTTCTTTCGCTATCGCAGAAAAATTCACGGCAGACAGCTGCCTGTTTTTATAGAGAAGCAATTTTGATGAATCTCGTTTCTCCAACGGATATCTGGCTATTTTTTCGTCCGGAAGCGAATACGTGTAATCGGCAATCTTGATTTTCCCGACATCGGCTTTCTTCATTTTTAGGAAAATTAGTCTTTTTTTTATAAGAATTTCTGTAAATAATCCGACAAAATTAGGCAACTTTGCATTTGCATCAAAAAAATGAGACAAAGAAACAACAGGGTTGAATGAAAAAATTACAAATTGGCGATAAGGTCCGTTTTCTGAGTACCGTGGGAGGCGGACAAGTGAAAGGTTTTTTAAACAAACAATTGGCCATTGTGGAAGACGAAAACGGATTCGATGTGCCCGTACTCATATCGGAATGCGTGGTAGTGGAATCGGCCGGAAACGAGAAGCTGGGGCAAACCGATACCGAAATCCCGGAGAAAGAACCGGAGAAGAAGTCAGGGAAAACAAAACCCGATACAACGGTTGTTGAAACCAACTTTCCGTCGGAAACTGCCGAAGGCGAAAAAATAACCGCCTGCCTGGTGTATTTGCCTACCGACGCAAAAAACATGACGCAGACTTCGTATGAATGCTACTTTGTGAACGACAGCAATTATTACCTGTTCGCCAATTACATGAGCCGCGAGAATAACTCGTGGAAAAGCCGTTTCAACGGTATTGTGGAGCCAAACACACAGATATTTATTGAAGAGTTCGATAAATCTCAGCTCAACGATTTGGAGAAAGTTTGCGTGCAATTTCTGTCGTACAAACCCAACAAAACGTTCAGTTTTAAGAATCCGGTTTCGGTGGAATTGCGCATCGATACCGTAAAGTTTTACAAGCTGCACAGTTTCACCGAAAACGACTATTTCGACGACAACGCGCTCGTTTATTACATTACCCGAAACGATATTCCCGAACGCGAGATGCTGGTATCGGCAAGCGATATTCAGCGCGCCATGCACGAAAAATCGGCTTCCGAAAGACGCCCGCGCGTGCAAAAAATAGTGAAGCAAGAGAAGAATCCGGTTATGGAAGTAGATTTGCACATCAATCAACTGCTCGATAACACGGCGGGAATGGAAAACGCCGAAATACTTGAGTTTCAACTCCGCAAATTTAACGAAGTAATGCAGGAAAACCTTAAACGAAAAGGCCAAAAAATAGTCTTTATTCATGGGAAAGGCGACGGCGTGCTCAAAAACACGTTGCTCAAGGAACTAAAAAACAAGTACAAAAGTTGTTATTATCAGGACGCATCGTTTCGCGAATACGGTTTTGGTGCAACCATGGTAACAATAAGGTGATTGGCTGTTGGCCGGGCAATCAAAAAATTGCATGAATTGTCAAAAAACATAAAACATAGAGAAATGAAAAAAACATTTTTACTTTCGCTGCTTATTTTCGCGCTCACAAGTTGCGATGTGCTTAATCAAATTGGCGGTGCCATTCAACTATCGCAATGCGAATATAAGTATAACTCCATTACCGATATGCAGTTGGCCGGAATAAATATGGGAAACGGTTCATCCATCTCATTGTCTAATTTTGCTTCCATTTCGAGCATTCTGACCGGTGGAAATTTGCAAACCATTCCGTTTAGCATGACGCTGAATATGAACGTAACAAACCCCAATCAGGCAGCGGCTTTTCTAAACGCGCTGGAATACGCTGTTGAAATTAACGAAATGGAATTTACAACCGGAAAAATGGATGTTCCTATTCGCGTTGAACCGGGGCAGACAGCTGTTTTGCCGCTTTCCATCGGAGTAGATTTAAGAAACCTCATGAACCGTTATTCCCGCGACCGCGTGGCCAAGGAAATGAGCGGATTTCTGGGCCTGTCGCCCGATCCAACAAAAGTAACCGTGAAACTTTGGCCTAAACTCATGGTTGGCAACACGCCAATCCGCGTTCCGGCACCCATACCCGTTGTTTTCAACTTTGGCGGCGATAAGTAGAGGCGCAACGCCTGCGCCTTAATATTTTTAAGCAACACAATCCATGAGCAAACCCACAAAAGAGGAACGGCAGGATGCCATTGCGCACATTTTAAGCAAGAACGCCATCGAAAGCCAGGATGAGTTGTTGACGCAACTTTCCGATAAAGGTTTTGAGCTGACGCAAGCCACCTTGTCGCGCGACTTTCGGGAAATGAAAGTGGCCAAAACTCCCGATGCCGCAGGCAATTATTTTTACCGGCTGCCATCGGTTCAGCTGCCGCAACCCAAAGCGGAAAAGTATGGAATGACTTCCACGTTTTCGCGGCACGGAATTATTAACATTGAATTTTCGGGGCAGCTCGCCGTTATTAAAACGCCGGGAGGATATGCCCGCGGCGTTGCTCAGGATATTGATATCAATAACATTCCCGGCATTATGGCTACCGTTGCGGGAAACGATACGGTGCTGATTGTTCTTCGCGAAAACAGCAGCAAAACCGATATAATTAATGCCCTAAAACTATTGTTTTCAAGGGAATAAACTCAATAATGATTCTGTAGCAATTCAATCGTAAATCGTAAATTGCAATTTGTAATTCCATAGAAAAAAACCTCCGTTCCTTTACGAAACAGAGGTTTTATCGTTGCTTTTTTCAGCATTTCATTTACTGCACCGGCTCCAGGTACTGCGAATAGCAATAACCTTCTTCGCCGTCGTTATCGCGCACGTACCACCATTGGTCGTTGTATTTGCTAACGAGCGTAATGATATCGCCGTGAGCAGCTTTTCCCACAACAGGCTGGTCTGTTCCCGGGCCTTTTCGAATGTTGAGGTTACTTTCTCTGGTAACCACTTTCACTTTTCCACCTTCGGTGGTTTTCACGCTTACGTTGATAATTAAGTCGTTGCTTTTGAAATTTGGATCGATTCTGTCGTAAATCTCCCACATTTTATCTTTCAGGGCGGGTGAAGGAACTTCGCCGGTTACTCTCAACACTTTACCTTCGTCGCTAACGGTTGCGCCATATTGCTTGGCAAGGTCAACCAACTCTTTGTATTTGTCTGTTAATGCCATAGCTACGTTATTTTACAGTGATATTATTTACAACTTCTCTGGGATTCAACGCATTCACTTTTTGCATAAGCGTTTGCAAATCTCTTTTGCGAATTTCTCCGGTCAACGTAACAACTCCGTCTTTCACTTCCGCGTTCACCGTTTGGTGGTCTTTCAGCGCATCGGCCAGGCCGGTGTTCAGAGTGGCGTCTAAGGCGCTGTAGTCGGGAGCCGGCGGCACTACCTGAATGTTGTTTACCACCGATTTTACATGTTGAACGCCCATTACTGTGCTTTCGGCATACGCTTTTGCCGCATCGTCTTCAACAGTTCCGGTGAGCGTAGCTACTTGCTGTTGCACGGCAACAGAAACACCCGCTAAATCGGGGTTGGCAGCTAATGCAGTTTGGGCTGCAGATTGCACATCAGCATCTTTTACTTGTTTGCAGGAAGTTGCAGCAACTCCAAGCGCAAGAATCAATGTAAGCATTGATACTAAACGAAACTTTTTCATAATCTTTTGTTTTTTAAATAGTTAAACTTACTCGTAATTTATATTTAAACAATACATATAGTAAACGTATCGCCGCTTGAAAAGTTTTGGAAAAGGATATTTTTTTGGATTTCCGATATCTTACGGACGGTGTCCATCAAAAAATCTGCGTGTACTTGTGGCAATATGGCCGGCCGCCTTTGTGGTCGTAATACTGCTGATGATATGCCTCCGCTTTCCAGAATGTTGAAGCGGGCTTAAGCATGGTGGCCACTTTATATCCTTTGGCAGTTAGCAGTCCGATGTATTTTTCAGCAATTTCCTGCTCTTGCGGCGTTGAATAAAAAATGCAGGACAGATACTGCGGGCCGATATCGGGGCCTTGACCGTTGGTTTGTGTGAAATCGTGCGTTTCGAAGAACAGTTTCACCATTTCTTCGTAAGTGGTTTCGGCCGGGTCGAAAACAACTTCGGTAGTTTCCAAGTGTCCGGTATTTTTCCGGCAAACCTGCTCGTAAGTAGGATTATCCACGTGTCCGCCCATAAATCCAACGGCGGTTTCTTTCACGCCTTTGGCTCTCATAAAATAATATTCCGTTCCCCAGAAGCATCCCGACGCGAAATATCCTTTGCGCAAATCGGAAGTATCGGCAGGAATAAATTTCATGGAAATGGAGTTTACACAATGACGCGTTTGCTTGGCGGTGAAACCTTCGTTAAGAAAAACGTGTCCTAAATGCGCTCCGCAGTTATCGCAGAGAATTTCGGTACGACGGCCGTCGGCATCGCGAACACGTTTCACGGCGCCTTCAATTTCATCGTCGAACGAGGGCCAGCCGCAGTGCGCGTCAAACTTATCTTCCGACCGATACAGCGGTGCATCGCATCGTTTGCACACGTAAGTTCCCGCGGTTTTATTGTTCAGCAACTCACCGGTAAAAGGACGCTCGGTTCCTTTGTGAAGAATCACATACTCTTCTTCAGGAGTTAATTGATTGTATCCCATAGTTATATATTGTTTTTGATTGATTTGTTTTTTGCTGTTTTGCGCACATGCCACAAAGGATGTACTCACGATAATCAGCAAAAAACAGGTTCGTAATAGTTTCATTTTTCTGAGTTTTTAAATTGAAACATATTTTGCAAATCCATACCCTTTGCGGTACTTCAAATAATCCAAATTCCTATCGTTATCGTATGCTTCACGCTCAAATCCGATATTTCTGTACGCCACATACCTGTCTTTGTAAATAATCCATTTAATGATCCATTCCGCAACGTACCAAATGTAAAACCCGATAACCATCAACTCAAGCATTTGCCGGGTATGTATCAATTCGTGATTAATAATCTGCCGGTTCAGTTCGGGTTGTTCCATCCGGGCAAAAACAACACCAAAAAGATTAATGGCGCGAAAACCCTTAAAAGGCAAATGTTTGTTGTAAATAATTTTCAAGTCTTCAATGCTTTTGCATTCAAAGTTAGGAAGAATCTCTAAATTTTGTACCTTTGTAACCTTAAAAATAAATAAAACAGACATGGACAAGAATTTTTCATCAGACTTACCATATAAAGTAGCCGACATTTCGCTGGCCGAATTCGGACGGAAAGAAATTGACATTGCCGAGCACGAAATGCCGGGACTGATGGCTATCAGAAAGAAATACGCTTCGGAAAAGCCGCTTCAAGGCGCTCGTGTGATGGGTTCGCTGCACATGACCATACAAACCGCCGTACTTATTGAAACGTTGGTGGAACTCGGCGCCGATGTGCGCTGGGCAAGTTGCAACATTTTCTCCACGCAAGACCACGCTGCCGCCGCCATAGCTGCCGCGGGAATTCCGGTTTTCGCGTGGAAAGGCGAAACGCTCGAAGAATACTGGTGGTGCACGGAAATGGCGCTGCGGTTTCCCGACGGGAAAGGGCCCAATTTGATTGTGGACGACGGCGGAGACGCCTCGCTGCTGGTACATTGGGGCTATAAAGCGGAAGATAACGCCGGGTTTATCGACCGCAAAGGCGCCAACCGCGAAGAACAGGTTATATTAGACACGCTCCACCGCATTCTGAAAGAAGACAACCAACGCTGGCACCGTACCATAGCGGAAATGAAAGGTATTTCGGAAGAAACAACAACGGGCGTTCACAGGCTGTACCAGATGATGGAACGCGGCGATTTGCTGGTTCCGGCAATCAATGTAAACGATTCGGTAACGAAATCTAAGTTCGATAATCTGTATGGTTGCCGCGAATCGCTTGCCGACGGCATAAAGCGCGCCACCGATGTGATGATTGCCGGAAAAGTAGTTGTGGTGCTGGGTTATGGCGACGTGGGAAAAGGGTGTGCCAAATCGATGCGTTCATACGGTGCACGCGTGATTGTTACGGAAATTGATCCCATTTGCGCGCTGCAAGCTGCCATGGAAGGATTTCAGGTAACCACCGTGGAAGAAGCCGTAACGGAAGGAAACATTTTTGTTACCACCACCGGAAATAAAGATGTGATTACCATAGAGCATATGAGCAAGATGAAAGATCAGGCCATTGTTTGCAATATCGGCCATTTCGACAATGAAATTCAGGTGGATAAACTGGTTAATTTCCCCGGAATTGTTCATACCAACATTAAACCGCAGGTGGACAAATATACTTTTCCGAACGGAAATTCAATTTTTCTGCTTGCCGAAGGCCGTTTGGTAAATTTAGGTTGCGCCACGGGGCATCCGTCGTTTGTGATGAGCAATTCATTTGCCAACCAAACACTCGCTCAAATCGATTTGTGGCAAAATGACTACGAAGTAGGTGTTTACCGCCTCTCTAAACAGTTGGACGAAGAAGTCGCGCGCCTGCATCTGGAACAGATTGGAGTTAAGCTCACCAAGCTCACCCCGGAGCAAGCAGATTATATCGGGGTAAATATCGAAGGGCCGTACAAACCGGAACACTATAGATATTAACGCGTTACCGGCATTGTTAAAAAAATATTGCAATTTTACCCAACCAAAGTTTTGCAAATTTATTTTTTTGACTTACCTTTGCACTCGCTTTTGCAAGAAAGCACTTAGGCTGATTCGCTAGCTCAGTTGGTAGAGCACATCCCTTTTAAGGATGGGGTCCTGGGTTCGAGCCCCAGGCGGATCACT
>JAUNRY010000069.1:0-3026 GCA_030539475.1 Bacteroidia bacterium
TTTTTTTAACATTATTCTTTTTGACATCTATTTCAGGATAACTATTTTTGTGCACGTACACAAACTGTATTCCCGTTTTTTTTAGATTTTAACAAAATTAAAAAGTGTAATCCTTCGTCTTACATTCATTTTCATTATCTTTACAATCCGCTTTATTATTACGACAATAACATACAACGACCTATACGCATGACAACAAGAAGACAATTCCTCCGCAACGCGGCCTTTGCCTCTGCCGGATTAGCCTTGAACGGAGTTTACACTAAGACCAACGCCGCAAGTTACAGCCGCATCATCGGTTCAAACAAAAAAGTGAATTTGGCGCACATCGGCATCGGTTACAGGGGATGGGAAATTATCAACGATTTCGACAAAACCGGATTGGCCAACGTAGTGGCCTTGTGCGACGTGGATTTGGGAGCCGAACACACACAAAAGGCGCTCGACAAATTCCCCAATGCGAAACGATTCAAGGATTTTCGCGAAATGTTTGATAAAATGGGAAACCAGATTGAAGCGGTAGCCATCGCTACTCCCGATTTCGCCCATTTTCCGGCAACCATGCTGGCTATTAAAGAAGGCAAGCACGTGTACGTTGAAAAACCTATGGCGCGCACCTTTCACGAAGTTGAGTTAATGATAAAAGCCGCCCAAAAGTACCCGAAAGTGGTAACTCAAATGGGAAACCAAGGGCACTCGGAAGCCAATTATTTCCAGTTCAAAACATGGAAAGATGCCGGCATAATAAAAGATGTAACCGCCATAACGGCGCACATGAACAATGCCCGCCGCTGGCACGGATGGGACCCGGACATCAAAAAGTTTCCCGCTGCCGAACCCATCCCCGAAACGCTGGATTGGGACACTTGGCTGTCGGCGCAATCGTATCACGACTATAACAAAGATTTTCACTACGGACAATGGCGTTGCTGGTACGATTTCGGAATGGGGGCGCTTGGCGATTGGGGAGCGCACATCATCGACACAGCGCACGAATTTCTCGATTTAGGCTTGCCGGAAGAAGTAAATCCGGTGAAACTGTCTAAACACAACGACTATTTCTTCCCCATGTCAAGTACCATCGAATTTAAATTTCCCAAAAGAGGAAATATGCCGCCGCTTGTCATTACATGGTACGACGGGGTTGACAACATCCCGCCCGTTCCCGAAGGTTACGGCGTTTCGGAACTCGACCCCAACATCCCCACTGTTGGCGGAGGAAAAATTCAGCCCGCCAAACTAAATCCCGGAAAAGAAATATACAGCAAAGATCTCATTTTTAAAGGAGGTTCGCACGGAAGCACCCTAAGCATCATCCCCGATGAAAAAGCAAAAGAAATGGAACGAAAACTCCCCGATGTTCCCAAAAGCCCGTCGAACCATTTTGCCAATTTCTTGCTGGCATGTCAGGGAAAAGAAAAAACACGTTCGCCTTTCGAAGTGGCAGGCCCGTTGAGCCAGGTTTTCTGCCTGGGAGTGGCGGCTCAGCGGCTGAACCGCAAAATAATATTCGACCGCGCCGCCAAACGCGTTACCAACGATGCCTTTGCCGATGCTTTCCTCACGGGAACGCCGCCTCGCAAAGGATGGGAAGATTTTTATAAAATTTAAAACACATACAAATGAAAAAAATTCTATTTACATTATTTTCAGCGCTCATTGTCGTAGCTGCATCGGCGCAAGAGCCTAAGTGGCAGGATCTTTTCAACGGAAGAAACCTGCGTGGATGGACCAAACTCAACGGAACCGCGGAATACTCGGTAAAAGACAGAATCATCACGGGAGTTTCCAGAATGAACACGCCCAACACCTTCTTGGCAACCAACCAAACCTTCGGCGATTTCATTTTGGAATTCGATTTCAAGGTAGATGACGGATTAAATTCCGGCGTTCAGTTTCGCAGCCTCAGTTCCAAAGATTACCAAAACGGACGCGTTCACGGATATCAGTTCGAGATAGATCCTTCCGAAAGGGCATGGACAGGCGGCATTTACGACGAAGCCCGCCGCGGATGGCTTTATCCGCTCGCTTACAATCCCATTGGACAACGCGCTTTCAAAAACAACGAGTGGAACAAAGCCCGCATCGAAGCCATCGGAAACTCCATCCGCACGTGGGTAAACGGCGTTCCGTGCGCCGATTTGCTGGACGATGTTACAAAATCGGGATTCATAGCCCTTCAGGTTCATTCCATAAACAATCAGGAGCTGGTTGGGAAAACCGTTTCGTGGCGCAACATCCGCATTCTTACCGAAGATCTCGATAAATTCAGAACACGCGAAAATGTGGACGGAATCGAACAAGTAAATACCGTAGCCAACACCATATCCGACCGCGAAGCCCGCGAAGGCTGGGAATTGCTGTGGGACGGAAAAACCACCAACGGTTGGCGTGGAGCCCGGCTCGATGCTTTTCCCGAGAAAGGATGGTCTATTGATAACGGAATACTGAAAGTTCACAAAAGCGACGGCGGCGAATCTACCAACGGTGGCGATGTCGTAACCACTCGCCCCTACAAAAACTTCATGCTGAAAGTTGATTTCAGAATTACCGAGGGCGCCAACAGCGGCATCAAGTATTTTGTCGATACCGATCTCAATAAAGGCCCGGGCTCATCCATCGGTTGCGAATTTCAGATTTTGGACGACCGCAGGCATCCCGACGCGAAATTGGGAGTAAATGGAAACAGAACACTCGGCTCGCTCTACGATTTAATTCCTGCCATCGAAAATAAACCGTTCCGCTCCGGATTTTTTAATACAGCCATGGTAGTGGTAAAAGGAAACCACGTGGAACATTGGCTCAACGGAGTGAAAATTGTGGAATATGAGCGCAACACCCAGATGTGGGATGCGTTGGTAGATTACAGCAAATACATAGATTGGCCTAATTTCGGAAATGCGGAAGAAGGGCTGATTTTGTTGCAGGATCACGGCGACGAAGTTTGGTTTCAGAATATAAAAATCAAAGAACTTGAATAGATTCGTTGAATAATTTATAACAACGGTTTAAGTAGATAGGCCTCC
>JAUNRY010000069.1:3126-9474 GCA_030539475.1 Bacteroidia bacterium
AAATTGTTCCAACAGTTCTAATCATTCACATATTAATATGGACAGACGAAATTTTTTGAAAAAATCTGCAGTTACTGCTACCGGATTAAGCCTTACACCGCTGATGGGAAAGTCTTATTCATCCATTTTCGGGCAATCGGCTCCCGGCAATAAAATCAAAATCGGGCTGATTGGCTGCCGCAATCAAGGATGGGCAAACCTGAGAGCATTTCTCGAATACCCAAATACCGAATGCGTATCGTTGTGCGACATAGACGACCAATGGCTGTATCAACGGGCTGCCGATCTGGAAAAACAGACCGGAAAAAAACCTCCGCAGTTGGTAAAAGACTGGCGAAGGGTAATTGACAATAAAGACGTGGACGTGGTAATTATCGGCACCCCCGATCATTGGCACTGCCTGCAATTAGTGGCTGCCTGCGAAGCCGGAAAAGATTCTTTTGTGGAAAAGCCGTTGGCCAATACCATCGAAGAATGCGATTTGATGGTAAAAGCCGCCCGAAAATACAACCGCGTTGTGCAAGTAGGACAATGGCAACGCAGCGACCCGCATTGGGACGAAGCGGCCGCTTACGTGCAAAGCGGAAAGCTGGGACGCGTGAGAACCGTGAAAGTTTGGGCGTACCAAACCAGTAAGTACACGTTGCCGGTAGTTCCCGATTCTGCTCCTCCTGCCGGCGTGGATTACGACATGTGGTTAGGGCCCGCACCGAAAAGGAACTACAATGACAATCGGTTTCACTATAATTTCCGTTTTTTCTGGGATTATGCCGGCGGATTGATGGCCGACTGGGGTGTGCATTTGCTCGACTACGCCATGAAAGGAATGAACGTGGGCCTGCCCTCGTACGTGTACGGCGCCGGTGGCAAATACGGCTATCCGAATGACGCCATGGAAACACCCGACACGCTTATGGCCACTTACAAGTACCCCGATTTCAACATTATCTGGGATCATGCCTGCGGCATAGGCAACGGATTGTTTGACCGTCGCGAGGGAGTTGCTTTCTTCGGCGAGAACGGAACGCTCATTCTCACCCGTCAGGGTTGGGAGGTGATGCCCGAACAAGCCGTAAACAGCCGCAACTTCCCTTATTGCTATCCTTGCGATGAGGAGAGAAAACCCAACACGCTTCGGATGGAAGCGGTGGAAACAAAACGCGGAAGCGGCCGAGGATTGCACCTGCACGTAGGAAACATGCTGGATTGCATACGCTCGCGCGAACTTCCCAACGCCGATATCGCCATCGGCGCAGAAGTGGCTAAGTTAAGCCACATGGCCAACATTTCTTGTCGCGTAGGCTCTGCACTGAATTGGGATAACGCCAAAGGCACCTTTGATAACGCGGAAGCCAACAGATTGATTAAGGCTAATTACAGGGAGCCGTGGAAGTTGCCGAAAGTGTAAAGTTAAATTGAAGGAAAGGGTGGATTGTCAGACTGGCGATTCACCCTTTAAATATTCATAAAACTGAGTAAAATCCCATTTAAATGATAATAAAACGCGTTTATTTTTCTATTGGCTTTGTCCTGATAGCGTTTTGCATTCATGCACAAAACAACCCCACGGGTTTAATGACAGACCTGTTGAAGAATACCGATAAAGTTTTTATCGGGGGTTATCCTTCTTCTGTTGAGCTGAAAGATATAGATTCAGCGATAGAGCCTGTTCAAACAGCAAAAATCCTATCGGAATACCCCATGTTTAGCTGGATTGTTCCGGATAACGGGAAAAACACCATGCAATCTTCGTATCGGATTATCGTATCGGATTCTTTACACCTGGCCCAAAAAAGTATTGGAAATATCTGGGACAGTGGAGCGGTTAATTCCGCAAAGTCCGTTTCTGTTGCATACAGTGGAAACCCACTCCAATCTAACCGGTTGTACTATTGGAGGGTGAGGGTTGTAACCAATAACGGTGGAGAAAGCGAGTGGTCTGAAATTAAATCCTTTAGGGCAGGAGATAAATTAAAACCTTATCAATTTTCGAGTGAGATTCTCATTAAATCAGCCGAAAATCCGGTTACGTATTCAAACAGAGATGATATTCAACTTTTCGATTTTAGAAAAGCATCTTTCGGCCAGTTGCTTGTCAGGTTGACATCGGAAACCGGGAACGATACGGTTATTGTAAACTTGGGCGAGAAAGTAAAAGATGGGCGCGTAGATGCCCGGCCGGGTGGAACTATTCGATATCAAACACATAAACTTGCCTTGCTGAAAGGCACTCATTTCTACAGAATAAAAATACACAAAGACAGGCGAAACACACTGGAGGTTGCCGTTAAAATGCCTGATTACATAGGGGAAGTTGTGCCTTTTCGTTATGCGGAAGTGCTGGGTTACAACAAGAAATTAGAAAAAACGGACATTGTAAGAGAGTCTGTACATTATCCTTTCGATGAATCAGCTTCTTTTTTCCGTTGCGATAACGATATCCTAAATCAAATCTGGGAAATGTGTAAATATACGATGAAAGCGACCTCTTTCGCCGGAGTTTATGTGGATGGAGACAGGGAGCGTATTCCGTACGAGGCAGACATAATCATTAATCAACTAAGCCATTACGGGGTTGATAGAGAATATTCCATTGCCCGAAAATCGTTGGAACATAGTCTGGAGAAACCAACCTGGCCTACCGAATGGATTTTGCAGGCAATAATTATCGCTTGGTACGACTATATGTATACAGGTGACACTCGTTCGTTGGAGAAAAACTACACCTTGTTGAAAAACAGGTCATTGAATCAGCTTAAAACCGATAAAAGGTTGATTTCAACCAAAACCGACTTGCTGACAAAAGATTTGATGCAATCTTTCAATTTCAATGATACCATAAGAGATATAGTTGACTGGCCGTTGGGAGAAAGAGACGGATTTGTTTTTTGCGACTATAATTCTGTGGTGAATGCTTTTTACTACGAAGCGCTGAAAATAATGGAACAAATTGCGTTGCTGCTGGACAAAAAAAACGATGCATTGCTTTATGCCAAAGCTCGCAAAGATGTTTATAAAATATTCAACGACACATTCTTCGATCCCAAACAGAAATTATACGTTGATGGTGATACCACAAGCCATACATCGTTGCATTCCAATATGTTTGCATATGCTTTTGGGTTGGTTCCAGAGAAATTTTCGCGCGGTGTGCAGGACTTCATTAAATCGCGTGGAATGGCCTGCAGTGTTTACGGCGCTCAATTCTTAATGGATGCGTTATACGACGGAGGAAATGGGGAGTACGCTGAAAAGCTGTTGGTATCAACCGACGAACGAAGTTGGTACAACATGATTAGAGCCGGCTCAACCGTGGCGCTGGAAGCGTGGGACATTAAATACAAGCCCAATCTCGACTGGAATCATGCTTGGGGAGCCGTTCCGGCAAATACGATAGCCCGATATGTCATCGGCGTAAAACCATCATCTTCCGGATTCGAGACGGTTGATATAAAACCTCATATTTATAATTTGGCATCTGTTGAGTCTGCTATTCCCACAATTCGGGGGAATATTTCGCTTACTTACAAGAAAATCAACGATAATGAGTATTTGTTGTCGATGGAAATTCCTTCCAATACTCAAGCAGATATGTTTTTACCGGTTACGGCGAACAAACATTTAAGTCAACTTTTTTTGAATGGCAAAAAAATAAATGTTTCCAAAGGCAGAAAAGAGCCCGAACATGTGTATGTTGGAAAAATAGGTTCCGGTAAATATGAGTATCGGGTTATTTTGAGAAAAAGGTAACTAAAACCGCTCCAACCTCATCTCTTCCCCATCAAATGAAGCATACGAAAACAGGTGAATCCAATCACCGATATTGATGACACGTGATTTTTCATTCAAAGGGAAATCCAACAAAATATGCCTGTGTCCGAAAACAAAGTAATCAATATCCGGCGTTCGCTCAATTTCTTGCTTCGCAAATTGGATGAGGTATTCTTTTTCTTCGCCCAGAAAATCCTGCGTTCCGCCTGTTTCACGGCTTTTATTCGACCAGGCGTGAGCCAGGCTTATCGTCCAGCGTGGATGAATAGTGGCAAACAAGAACCGCAGGAACTTGCTGTGAAAAACTTTACGCAGAAAGCGAAAAGCCCAAGATTTGTCGGCCAATCCGTCGCCGTGGGCGATAAAAAACTTTTTACCGAAAATTTCGGTGATAAGCGGTTTGCGGTGGATGATCAGCCCGCACTCGTTTTGCAGATAATCGGTGAGCCAGATATCGTGGTTGCCGATAAAAAAATATACTTCGATGCCGGAATCCGTAATTTCCGACAGTTTTCCCAGCAAACGAGTGAAACCTCTCGGAACCACCGTTTTATACTCGAACCAATAATCGAAAATATCGCCCAACAGGTAAATGGCCTGCGCGTCTTGCCGGGCAAAATCGAGCCAGCGACACAGCTTTCGCTCCGTCTCAATAGAGTCGGGGTGCATTTTTGAACCCAAATGAACATCGGAAACGAAATATACTTTTTTGTTCATTGCTTGATTTGTGTGCTACGCGGTAGAGGGGTAGCGTGCCGCATCTCTACATAAACCCAAGTTCCAGCAGCGCTTCTTCGCTCATCATCGATTTATCCCAGGGCGGCTCGAAAGTGAGGTTGAGATCCACGCTGTTAACTTCCGGAATAGATTCTACTTTCATTTGCACGTCCATCAGAATAAAATCAGCCGCCGGGCAACTTGGCGAGGTAAATGTCATTTCAACGGTTACGTTGTTGGCATCGTCAATATCCACGTCATAAATCAATCCCAGATCGTAAATATTTACCGGAATTTCGGGGTCGTACACCGTGCGGAGCATAACCACAATTTTATCTTGTAATTTTTGTAATTCTTCGTTCATAACTTTTTGTTTGTTAAATTATTCCTTCATCGGCAAAACTATAATACGCCTCGCCGCAAACTATAATATGGTCGAGCAGAGCAATTTCCATCCATTGAGCGGCTTCTTTCAACTTTTTTGTGATCATTGTATCTTGCGGACTCGGCGTACAACTTCCCGAGGGATGATTGTGTGCCAGCATAATGCTGCTTGCGTAATGATTAATGGCTTCGCGCAGGATGAGCCGTATATCAACCACCGTTCCCGATATTCCGCCGCGGCTCACTTGTATTGTCGATACCACTTTATTGGATCGGTCGAGCAGCAACGCCCATGTCTCTTCGTGATTTAAATCCGACAGAATGGGATAAAAAACATTGTAAGCGTCCTTAGAAGAACCTATCTTTTTCTTGTCGGGAACTTCTTCCCGTTTTCTTCTCTTGCCCAGTTCCAGCGCCGCCAGAATTGTAATGGCTTTCGCCGGCCCTACGCCGCGGAAATTACTTGTCAAGTCGTTAACGCTGTAACGGCCTAATTTGTTGAGATTATTGTCGGCTTTTTGTAAAATACGACGGCAAAGCTCAACCGCACTTTCCTTGTCGTTTCCCGAACCGATGAGAATGGCAAGCAACTCGGAGTCCGATAGTGCCGATACGCCTTTCAGCAGCAACTTTTCGCGGGGACGATCTTCTTCTGCCCAATGTTTTATGCTCAGTTTATTCATAGTTGCGGGATTTAGACGGAAACAAATGTACAAATAAAAAACCGAAAACGAAAAAAGGACGAATACTTGCGTTCGCCCTTTTTTTGAATATACTGCAAAATTCGCCGTTACTCTTTCACACGTTCCACGTAATTGCCCGTGCGGGTATCTACTTTTATCTTTTCGCCTTCGTTAATGAACAAGGGAACACGAACTTCGGCTCCGGTTTCAACAGTGGCCGGTTTCAGTGTATTGGTGGCCGTGTCGCCACGCAATCCGGGCTCGGTGTAAGTAATTTCCAGCACCACATGCGTGGGCATTTCAACCGTTAAAATGGTGCCGCTTTCGGCGTGAGTCTGCACTTCCACCAAATCGCCTTCTTTCAGGAACTGCACGCCTTCTATTTGTTCGGCGGCAATGGGAACTTGCTCAAACGTTTCGGTGTTCATGAAATTGTATCCCATATCGTCTTGATACAGATATTGGTATGGACGGCGTTCGATGCGAACCTCGTCAACTTTTACACCCGAGTTGAATGTTTTGTCGAGGACGCGTCCCGTGGTTACGTTTTTTAGTTTTGTGCGAACGAAAGCCGCTCCTTTTCCGGGTTTCACGTGAAGAAATTCTGTAATCACGTAATACTGCCCGTCCAAATCGATGCACATTCCGTTTCTGAAATCAGCTGTTGTTGCCATAAATTGTATTTGTCTGAGTTATATTTGAATTAGGGTACAAAAGTAGTGTTTTTATTGCAAAACGGCAAATAAATTCTTTCAGCTACAATTATCATCGCTCCGTAGCTTTCTCCGGCAAT
>JAUNRY010000070.1 GCA_030539475.1 Bacteroidia bacterium
GCCATTGCCGTGGCTATGAGCGAAAATCCAACGGTGAAAGTAGCCGATTTGGAAATAACCAAAAAAGAATACGCCACAAAAACGGCATACGGCGCCTTGCTCCCGCAAATAGACGCCATTGGCCAATATCAACGCACACTCAAGCGCCAAACCATGTACCTCGACGGCGGTTTCGGGTTTGGGCCCGAAAATGTAGATATTTCGGAATATACGCCCGAAGAGCTTCAAATTTTGAAAGTGTTGGGCGATCTTATGGGCGGCGAAACAGATACATCCGAAGGTATTCAAATGGGGCGCCTCAACTCGTGGACGGCCGGAGTTAACGTGAATTTGCCGTTGGTTGTCCCCTCGTTGTGGAGAAACATCCAAATAAGCAAAGTAGATACCGATTTGGCCATGGAGCAGGCGCGTTCGTCTAAAATTGAGCTTGCCAACCAAGTAAAGAAAGCCTATTTCAGCCTGCTGCTGGCGCACGACAGCTACACTGTTTTCCGGGAAACATACACCACGGATTCTGTCAACCTGGAGGATATAAAACGAAAATTTAATCAAGGATTGGTGGCCGAGTACGATGTCATCACTGCCGATGTACGCCTTCAAAGCATCATACCCAATATGTTGCAGGCCGAAAACATGCAAAAAATTGCCGAGTTGCAATTGAAAATGTTGATGGGGATAGATGGCGATGTGCCATTTCGCATCTTGGGCTCATTGTCGGATTACGAGGAAACAATGTTTGAAGAAGTGCTGATGGCGCAAACATCACTGATGCAAAATACCGAGCTAAAACAGTTTGATTTGCAGCAAAGTATGGCAGAGCAAGCCGTTGAGATTCAAAAATTGCAATATTTGCCCACACTCACATCGAGTTTCAGTTATATGTATATGTCGCAAAACAACGATTTCAAGTTTCGCGATTACAAATGGGATCCTTACTCCTTTGTAAACATCACGCTTGCCATACCCATATACAATGGCGGACAACGACGTTACAACGTGAGGCAATCCGAAATTCAGCTGGAGCAAATGAAGTACCAACGGGTGAATTTAGAACGAAGCCTCGATATAGCCGTACGAAATCACATCGATTTGATAAACAAAAACATCGAACAAATCGTGGCCACACAATCATCGGTTGAGCAAGCCAAAAGAGGTTACATGATTAGCCAGAAAAGATACGAAACCGGCTTGGGAACTATTGTAGAAGTAAATGCTGCCGCCTTGGCCGTTACATCGGCCGAATTGCAGTACCGCAACGCCATTTACGATTACCTGGCCGCCAAAGCCGATTTGGAAAAAACAATGGGGCATGTGTATTAAGTTCAACGTTTATACCGTAACCCCGTAACCCGCAACCCGTAACAAATTAAAAAAACATACATTTCTATGAAAAAAATCTTCAAATGGTTTCCTTTGGCCACAACCGCGCTCTTGCTCGCGGCTTGCGGCGGAAAAAACGATACCGCCGAGACGGCCGCTCCGGAAACAACCAACGTACGCGTAGAAGAAGTACGCCTTACACCGGTGGAACAATTGCAAACGTTTACGGCAACAGTAGAAGGCAACGCCGTAAACAACATCGCCTCGGGCGCGCCCGCCCGCATCCGCCGCATTCTGGTGGACGTGGGAGCCAACGTGCGCCGCGGACAAGCTTTGGTGCAGATGGACGGCTCCAACCTTTCGCAGCAACAAACGCAATTGCAGAGCCTGCGACGCGATTATGAACGCTACAAAGAACTGCACGCTGTGGGCGGCGTTTCGCAGCAACAGCTCGACCAAATGAAAACGCAGCTCGATGTGGCCGAATCCGCTTACGGAAACCTGGCCGAAAATACCACGCTCACAAGCCCCATAAGCGGTGTGGTAACGGCGCGCAATTACGACCCCGGCGATATGCCCGCGGCATTGCCCATTCTCACCATCGAAAACATCAATCCCGTGAAAGTAATCGTGAACGTGTCGGAATCGTTCTACAGCCAAGTAGTTAAAGGAATAACGGCGCAGGTGCAGGCCGACGCGTTGAACGAAGAAACTTTTGAAGGAAAAGTATCGTTGATACATCCAAGCATCAATCCGGCATCGCGCACGTTTCCCGTTGAAATTGAAGTAAACAACAGCGATTTGCGCCTCCGTCCCGGAATGTTCGCGCGTGTAACGATGAACTTCGGCACCAACGAGCGCCCGCTGGTAAGCGACAGGGCTGTTCTCAAACAAACCGGTTCCGATGAACGCTATGTGTTTGTAGAAAAAGACGGCAAAGCTGTTTATACATTGGTGGAATTGGGAACCCGTGTGGGAGATAAATATGAAATTGTGTCGGGATTGAATGCCGGCGATCGTGTAATTGTGCAAGGCAACAGCGGTTTAATTGACGGAACCGAAGTGAAAATAGTAGAATAAAAAACTTTTGCAAAGAGGTGAAGCGCTACGGACAATAAGCGATTGCTCCCGTCCCTAAGCGCTACGCTCTTTGCCCCAAGCTAAAGCAAAGAATATGAAAATTTACGATACCGCGGTAAAAAATCCTGTGGGAACCTCCCTTATATTCATCGGAATTGTTCTCATCGGATTTATGTTCTACCGCCAGCTTCCCGTTGATTTATACCCCGAAATAGAAATGAATATGGTTTCGGTAATGACGTCTTATCCCGGCGCGGGTTCCGAAGATGTGGAAGCAAATGTTACCCGTCCGTTGGAAGATGCGCTCAATTCAACCGAAGACATCAAAGAAATTACGTCGCAATCGCGTGACGGTATGTCAATGATTATGCTCGAATTCAATTGGGGTTCGGATATGACGAGCGTAATGAACGATGTGCGCGATAAAGTGGATATGATTTCCGGTTTTCTTCCCGATGGCGTGGAAGACCCAATGATCCTGAAATTCAGTTCCGATATGATTCCGGTGATGATTCTGTCGGCAACCGCACAAGAAAGTTCGGGCGCTTTGTATAAAATCCTCGATGAACAAATTGCCAATCCGCTAAACCGTGTATCGGGTGTGGGAACCGTTTCCATTTCGGGCGCACCGCAGCGTGAAATACAAGTGAATGTAATTCCCTCCAAACTTGAGGCCTACAATATTTCTCTGGAACAAATTGCGCAGGTTATTTCTGCGGAAAACGTAAACGTTCCGGCCGGAAATTTCGATATCGGTTCGCAAACCTATATGCTTCGCCTCGAGGGTGAATTTTCCCAAAGCCGCGAACTGAACAACATTGTTGTTGCGAATGTAGAGGGGCAACCCGTTTACCTGAGAGATGTTGCTGTGGTAAACGACACCGTGCAATCGCGCGTGATGGAAAGTTACACCAACGGAGAACGAAGCGCTACCATTGTTATACAAAAACAATCGGGTTCCAACACGGTGGCCATTGTAGACGACATAAGAAAACAGTTGCCGGAACTTATGAAAACGCTTCCGCCCGATATTGAAGTTGTTACCGTAATGGATACCGCCGATTATGTGAAAGTATCCATCAACAGCTTGCTCGAAACCATTTTGCTCGCCTTGTTAATTGTGGGCATTGTTGTTCTTGTTTTCCTCGGCCGCTGGCGTGCAACCATCATTATTATGGTAACCATTCCCATATCGTTGATTGGTTCATTCATTTATTTGTACCTCACGGGAAATTCCATCAACATTATTTCGCTCTCGGCACTTTCCATTTGTATTGGTTTGGTGGTGGACGATGCCATTGTGGTGCTCGAAAACATAACCACGCACATAGAACGCGGAAGCCGCCCCAAACAAGCCGCCATATACGGAACCGAAGAGGTTTCGCTCTCTGTAATCGCATCAACGCTCACCATCATAGCCGTATTCCTCCCGATGACAATGGTTGGCGGTTTTGCCGGCGTAATGTTCAAACAGCTCGGCTGGATGGTTACCATAATCATTACCTTGTCAACCATCATTGCATTGTCTTTAACGCCAATGATGAGTGCCAAAATGATGCGGCTCAACAAAAACAAACGAGTGAGCAAGTTCGATAAATGGTACAACAAAAATATCCTCCCGTTACTGGATAAACTGGATATGAAATATGCCGTTTTAGTAGACAAAGTTTCCCGGAAAAGATGGCTTACCATTGGCGCTGTTGTCTCCGTTTTTGTGGTAGGTATCGTAATAAGCGTGCTGACGTTGAAAACAGAATTTATGCCGATGTCAGACAACAACAACATTTCTATGAATGTTGAACTGCCTACCGGAACCCGAATGGAAATTTCCCGAGAAACAGGGCATCGCATAGTGAAGATGATACAGGAAAAATATCCCGAGGTGCGAATTGCTTCGTTTTCCGTGGGACAGGCGGATGACGATAACGTATTTGCATCGATGCAGGACAACGGCCCTAACATATTGAGCTACAACATTCGTTTAACGGAAGCCAAAAACCGGCAAAAATCCATCTTCGACATATCCGATGAGTTGCGCACGGAATTGACCTCGATGCCTGAAGTTGCCAAATTTGTGGTAACCCCCGGCGGAAACCAAGGTATGGGCGGAAGCAATCAATTATCGGTAGATGTTTTCGGTTATGATTTAGAAGAAACAGACAAGATTGCCGCGGAATTAAGAACAAAACTCGAAGACGTTGAGGGTTTGCGCGACTTAACCGTTTCGCGCAAAGATTATCGTATGGAATACAGAATTGTGTTCGACCGCGAGAAACTGGCTATGAACGGCCTGAATATGGCATCGGCGGCTTCGGCCATCCGAAACAGAATTAACGGGCTCACAATGTCGCGCTACCGTGAAGACGGCGAAGAATACGATATCCGCGTGCGTTACGACGAGGCTTACAGGCAGTCGTTAGAAGAAATTGAAAACATAATGATTTATAACCCTATGGGTATGGGTGTCCGGGTGCGCGATTTAGGGCACGTGGTAGAAGACGAATCGCTTCCACAAATTGACAGGCAAGACCGGCAACGCATTGTAAGCGTGCGCGGTTCCACCTATCGCCGCGCGTTGAGCGAAATTGCCGCCGATGTGAATGCCACCATTGCAACACTCGATGTCCCCACGGGTGTATATGTTGAATTGAGCGGTTCGGTGGAAGACCAACAGGAATCCTTTTCCGAATTGGGCTTGCTGTTAATGATTGTATCGTTGTTGGTTTATATTGTGCTGGCGGCGCAATTTGAGTCGCTCACGTATCCGTTCATTATTATTCTCACGGTTCCTTTCGCGTTTATCGGCTCGTTGCTGTTGATGGCAATTACGGGAGAACCGCTGGGTATAATGGGATTTGTGGGGCTTATTATGCTCGTGGGAATGGTGGTGAAAAACGGTATCGTGCTCATAGACTACATCAACCTGAACCGCGAACGCGGAATGTCCATCATCACTGCCGTGGTGCACGGCGGGCAATCGAGGCTGCGGCCCGTTTTAATGACAACGCTCACCACCATCCTCGGTATGGTGCCCCTGGCCATCGGCACCGGGCAAGGTTCGGAAATGTGGCAGTCGTTGGGTATTGCAATTATTGGCGGTATGACGTTCTCCACCATTATTACACTTTTGCTTATTCCGGCACTGTACTCCGTTTTTGGCGGTTTCGGCGTTAGGCGCCAACGCAAGAAAAATTTTGAACGCGTCTCCCGATACAATGCAACTTTATCACAAACCCGTATTAAAGCAGAAGAACTATGAAAGCAGTTATGATTATATTAGACCAAGCGCATTACAGCCAGATTGTACGCGATTTATCCAAACTCAATATCCGCGGATTTACCTCCTGGAAAGAGGTATATGGCCGCGGCAGCGAAAAGGGCGAACCGCATTACGGAAGCCACGCCTGGCCATCGGTAAACAATGCCATTCTTACGGTGGTGGAAGACGACCGTGTGTCACTTCTACTCAAATATTTAAAAGAACTGGACAAGCAATACGAGAACTTGGGGCTTCGGGCGTTTGTGTGGAACGTGGAAGACGGGATTTGATTGTCAGATAACGATATATGTTGATAAAGGCCGGACATTTTTGTCCGGCCTTTATTTAGAAGAATATCTCAATAGGATTTACTTTGACCGTAGGTCATCCCAGTTTATCGAACGCCTGCGACAAATCGTCTTTTATATCTTCGATATTTTCAATTCCTACCGATATGCGCAGAAGGCCCGGAGCAACGCCTGCCGAGAGTTGGTCTTCGGGCGACAATTGCTCGTGCGTGGTAGCCGACGGATGGATGATGAGCGATTTCGCGTCGCCCATATTTGCCAGGTGGCTCAGGAGCTTCACGTTGTCTATCAGTTTATCCGCGTTATCGGCATCGCCTTTAATTTTGAATGTGAGGATAGCTCCCGGTCCTTTGGGCAGGTATTTTTTTGCCAGGTCGTAATACTTGCTGCTCTTTAGTCCCGGATAATTCACGTATTCCACCTTGGGATGTTGCTCCAGCCATTCGGCCAGCGCCTGCGTGTTTTGGATGTGTCTTTCCATACGCAGAGAGAGTGTTTCGAGCCCTTGCACGAGCAGGAAAGAGTTGAAAGGGCTGATGGCGTTTCCCCAATCGCGAAGCCCTTCAACGCGGGCGCGAATGTTAAAAGCAATGTTTCCGAACGGGCCGTCGAAGCCGAAAACATCCCAAAACACCAATCCGTGGTAGCTGTCGGAAGGTTCGGTAAAGGCGGGGAACTTACCGTTTCCCCAGTTGAATTTTCCGCTGTCAATAATGATTCCGCCCAGCGATGTGCCGTGTCCGCCAATCCATTTCGTGGCCGATTCCACCACAACTGCCGCACCGTGGTCGATGGGGCGGAAAAGGTATCCGGCCGCGCCGATGGTGTTGTCAACAATCAGCGGAATATCATGTTTGCGGGCTACTTCTGCAATGGCGTCGAAATCGGGTATATTCAATTGCGGATTGCCAACTGTTTCCAGGTAAAGGGCTTTCGTGTTGTCATCGATTCGTTTTTCGAACTCCGACGGATCGTTCGTGGGAGTGAATCGTACGTCAATCCCCAGCCTTTTGAATTGCGATTTAAACTGGTTGTATGTTCCGCCGTACAGGTTGGATGTGGTAACAAAGTTGTCGCCCACCTGCAGGATATTGTTCAAGGCAATGAATTGCGCCGATTGTCCGGAGCTGGTTGCCAATCCCGATACGCCGCCTTCGAGCGCAGCCACCCGTTTTTCAAAAACATCGGTGGTGGGATTCATGATGCGGGTGTAAATGTTGCCGAATTTTCGCAATCCGAACAAATCGGCGCCGTCTTTTGCATCGTCAAAAACGTAAGAAGTTGTCTGATAGATGGGCAAGGCGCGCGATTTACTGGTCGGGTCAACTTCCTGTCCCGCGTGAATTTGCAATGTTTCAAATCTTAAATTACTCATAATTAATTTTTTTAGTTAGTTGATGTATTTGTTTTGAAATTATAAATGCTGTGAATTGTACCGATTGAAGTACAAATACCAATTGAAATGACGAGAAAAATGATTGAAAAAGTAATGTGCCGTTAACAGCACATTCGGGATGGAGAATGCAAAAAACAGCCGGTTAAGCCATAAAGGCCGCGTTGAGAATCTAGTTGTTCTGTTCGATGAAAATTTTTCATTGTCTGTTTTTTTGATGCTACAAAGATAATCTTTTTGGATTTTATACCAAATACCACATTTATGGTATTTTTATAACAATAATACAATTTAAAGCGGAAAAAGTTGCAAAATAATCACGAAAACAGCGGTTTTTATATTATTTTTCCAACTGCCACGCAGTGGTTAAACAAGAAAAGCTGTGGACAGTATATATATAGAATAATACCTCATTAGATTTTTCCCTGAGGTTGAAATGACAGTTCGTTGAAAACCGGAGAGACCGAAAAATCTTTTTACAATTTGTAACTGTAACTTTGGGGGTTGTTTTTCTGTCGCCGCTACGCGGCTTTCATGAATCTTATCCCGTACATCATCTACCATACTGCCATCGCTACGCGATTGTTCATAAGCCACATAGTGGCGATAGTATGGTAGTAGTTTAACGTGGATGTGATAATCAGCCCTGTTTTACGGATATGATCCCCAAAATCTAAGCCCTGCAAGGGCATGAGCCGGTCTTTCGCGCGCTTTTAGCGTGAGGGCATCGGATTGCCCTACGCTATGGGCTGATGCGCTTTTCAGCGCGAATTTCCGCAAGCCCGCAAGTTTTCGGGTTGTCTTTATTCATTTCTTTGCCCAGTGAGTATCAACGCCCTGCCAACAGCCAATAGCTAATGGCCAACAGCCAACCGCCTTGGATGCTGCGAGGTGTTACGAAGCCAAAGGCATCGTGTCCCGGGGCGGGGTGCGTGATGTTGGCGAAAAAGTGGAAATATTTATTTTTTGTGAAATTGGTTCAACGAAAAGCTAACAGCCAACAGCCACTTTGGCAAACTTTGATGTTTCTTTCCAACCTGCCACGCAGTGGCTAAACAAAAATAACCCCGTATGCAATGCGGGGAAAAGAACTCCTCCCAAACCCAGCCCCGAAGCGGGCTGAACTATTTCACACACGGTTCACACCCTTCGGGATATTTTTGTCGGATAATAATGATTATTTTTCCATTGCTCAATTTATTATCTTTGCACGGGTGTTTTTTAAAAAAAGGAAAGAATGAAAACTTGCATAATCGCAGACAATCAGTTTATCACGAATTTCGGCATTACGCGTTTCCTGCGCGAAAAAGGCTTTTCAGCTGTTGTGAATGTTAACAACGTGGCTGAACTTCGGGAAGAACTAAACAAAATCCCCAACGCTATTGTGTTGCTGGATTATATGTTGCTCGATTTTACATCGGTTCGGCAAATGCTTGAAATAAAAGCCGGCGCTAAAAAATCGGGTTGGATCCTTTTTTCCGACGAAATAGATGAGCCTTTTCTGCGGCAGGTACTGGAAACGGAACCGCAAGTAAGCGTCGTAACCAAATACGATTCCGAAAAAGCCATTCTGGAAGCATTCCATTGCGCGGAAAACAATAGGCAGTTTTTATGCGAAACGGCAAAACAAGCGCTTAAAAATCAGAACTCTTCCACGCATCTTTCAGCGGCGAAAGAAGCGGAAATTAACCTTACAGCATCGGAAAAGCAGGTGTTGCGCGAAATTGCCACGGGTAAAACCACCAAAGAAATTGCCTTCGAAAAAAATGTGAGTTTCCACACCATCAATTCTCACCGGAAAAATATTTTCAGGAAATTGCAGGTGAATAACCTTCACGACGCCATAAAGTACGCTATCCGAACGGGAATTTTTGATGTTACGGAGTATTATATTTAATGAGTATCTGCTGTTGGCTGTTAGCTGTTGAGGCTGTATCAAAAGTAAATTCTAAAGAAGAGCAGCTTAGAAATTGAAAGTAATTTGTCCTGATTTTGTCCCGAATGGGACTGAATATGAATAA
>JAUNRY010000327.1 GCA_030539475.1 Bacteroidia bacterium
ATTCTTTTTAACAGCGACGGTGTTATCCGCGCAAAACAATTTATCGGCATTGATACCTTACCCCAACCAAGTGCAAACAAAACAAGGGATGTTTAGCGTATCGCCAAGCGAACGGATAAGCATTGCGTCACCCGATTTGCAATTTGCCGCTGAGCAGTTGCAGCAGGTTTTTCAGCAGCACCTGTCTCAAAAACCGTCAATCGCGTCCAACGGAAGGATTAAGCTGAAACTCAATTCCGCATTGAAAGGCGAAGAGCAATACCGCCTGAACATTACGCCCGCGCAAATTCTTGTAGAAGGCAAAACCGCTGCCGGCGTTTTGTATGGTGTGATGACCCTAAACCAGTTATTGGTGGGCGACGTAGTAAACACCAAAACCGGCAAAATACAATCCGTTCTTATCGACGATGCGCCTGCCTATCCTTTTCGGGCGCTGATGCTGGACCCGGCACGGCACTTCCTGCCGGTGGACGATGTGAAGTTCTACATCGACCAGATGGTGAAATTCAAATACAACACGTTGCAGATTCACTTAACGGATGATCAGGGTTGGCGCATCCAGATAAAAAGCCATCCCAAGCTTACCGAAATTGGCGCGTTTCGCAATCCCAACGGCGGCGACCAAGGCCCCGACAACGGATTTTACACGCAGGAACAACTGAAAGATATTGTACATTATGCCGCACAACGCCACATTCAGGTGATTCCCGAAATTGACGTGCCCGGCCACACGGCGGCCATCCTTACCGCATACCCCGATTTGCGCAGCGATTTTCTGAAAGACTCCACGTTTGTCTTCGGAAAAACCGACAACGTGATGCTTTCGGCAGCCAATCCTAAAGTTTACGAAGTGCTGGACGATGTGCTTCGGGAAGTTTCCGGTATTTTCCCGTCCAAAACCATCCATCTGGGCGGCGACGAATCGGCCATTGAACGCAATTGGGCAAAAAGCCCCGAAAACCTTCAATTGATGAAAGAGCACGGCTACACCAAACCCGAGCAGCTGATGAATATTTTCTTCGGAAAAGTACTCGCATCGGTAAAAAAGTACGGAATGAAAGCCATTCTTTGGTGCGAGCTGGATAACATCAGAATGCCGGCAAACGAATATCTTTTCGACTATCCGCAAGACGTTACGCTGGTTACCTGGCGAATGGGGCTTACGCCCAAAAGCATCGAACTCACGGCAAAATCGGGCAACACGCTTATTTTGGCTCCGGGAGAATACGCTTACCTGGATTATCCGCAATACAAAAACGATCTGCCCGAATTTCTCAACTGGGGAATGCCCGTTACCACGCTTCGGAAAACGTATGATTTTGACCCCACGTACAACTTGCCCGAAAACCAACGGAGCCATATTGCCGGCGTGATGGGAACGCTCTGGGGCGAAGCCATTAAAGATATCCACCGCGCCAATTATATGACGTGGCCGCGCGGCCTGGCACTCGCCGAAGCCGGATGGACGAAGATGGAAAACCGCGGTTGGGAGTCGTTTAAAAAACGGCTGTATCCTAATTTGTCGGAACTGATGAAAGCAGGTGTTTCCTTGCGCGTACCGTACGAGATTGCGTTGGAGAAAGAGTGATGTTTTGGGAAGGGGGCTGTATCAAAAGTAACAAGGTATTCTAAGTAACTTACAAATTGAAACTCTTTTGC
>JAUNRY010000071.1 GCA_030539475.1 Bacteroidia bacterium
GTTTCGGGATTAAGGGGTGGAGTGCTTTTGTCTATCGTCTTTTTCTTTTTTTTAGAATCATTAAAAATTCCAAAAACTATAAAAACAAGCATCAGTAAAAAGTAAACAATATCGCCAAGTTCCATAAATTGATTAATTTTGCAGTCCGACAAAAATAATCATTTTTCGCGAATAATTAAAGGAAAGGTTATTAAAAAAAATCGAGGACAACTTCACAGCCATCCTCGATTGTTTAACCAAAACCTTAACTATGAAAAAATTTTTATTTTTTCGTTCGACACAAAAATAAAACAAGAATTTATATCCCACAAATAATTTAGTATAAATTATACTAAGAGATGTGGAGAAAATCTTGTCTACAACAAGAAATTGCAGAAAAACGACAGAAAATGACTAAAGAAACAACAAATATCTCAAACGAGAAAAAATTATTTATCGAAACCTACGGTTGCCAAATGAACGTGGCCGACTCCGAAGTGGTGGCCGCCATCATGGAAATGGACGGATACGCGGTAACCGAAAACGATAAAGAGGCCGACGCTATTTTCGTGAACACGTGCTCCATAAGAGAAAACGCGGAACAACGGGTTATTCAGCGGCTGGATTACTTTAACTCTTTGAAAAAGAAAAAGAAAGGCGAACTCATCATAGGCGTTCTCGGGTGTATGGCCGAGCGCGTAAAGGAGGAACTGTTGGAAAAGCATCATGCCGATTTGGTGATCGGCCCCGATGCCTACCTGGATTTGCCCAACCTGATGGGTGCGGCCGAAAAAGGCGAAAAAGCCATCAATGTGGAACTTTCCAAAACCGAGACGTACAAGGACGTAATCCCCCTGAAAATGGGCGGAGTAAACATATCGGGATTCGTATCCATCACGCGCGGATGCGACAAGTTTTGCCACTATTGCATTGTTCCTTTCACGCGCGGCCGTGAACGAAGCCGCGAGCCGGAAAGCATTTTGAACGAAATTCGCGACCTGCGCGAAAAAGGGTATCGCGAAGCAACTCTGCTGGGGCAAAACGTAAATTCATATAAGTTTGTGGACGGCGACACGGTTATCGATTTCCCCGATTTGCTGTCTATGGTTGCCCAAGAAGCGCCCCACATGCGCATCCGGTTCACCACATCGCATCCGTGGGACATGAACGATAAAACGCTGGAAACCATCGCCAGACACAAAAACCTGTGCAACTACATTCACCTGCCCGTGCAATCGGGCAGCTCGCGCATGCTAAAACTGATGAACCGGCGGTACGACCGCGAATGGTATCTGGAGCGCATTGCCGCCATTAAACGCATCATTCCCGGTTGCGGGCTTTCTACCGACATCATGTGCGGATTTCACAGCGAAACGGAAGAAGACCACCGCGATACGCTTTCGCTTATGCGCGAAGTGGGATTCGATTCGGCTTTCATGTTCAAGTATTCCGAACGTCCGGGCACGTACGCGGCCAAAAGAATGGAAGACAATATTCCCGAAGAGGTAAAAGGCCGCCGCTTGCAGGAAATTATAGATCTGCAGCTTGAATTATCGCAAAAAAGCAACGAGCAGGATGTTGGAAAAGAATTTGAAGTGCTGGTAGAAGGTTTCTCCAAGCGCTCCCGCGAACAACTTTTCGGCAGAACCGAACAAAACAAAGTGGTTATTTTCGATAAGAAAAATCACAGGATTGGAGAATTTGTGAAAGTAAAAATTACGGGATTCACACCGGCAACCCTTTTTGGAGAGGCTGTGGAGTGAAATTAAGAAGGCCGGGAGACGAAAGGCTTTGGGTGGTTGCCCAACTCGCCTGAAAGGCGGCACTAAGCAGCATAAGTACCGCCACTTCGGGCGGAATTTCGCGGCTATATTTTGCCGCAGGCGAATAAAATCGCCTACGGTTATGGAAATATGGCTTTTCAAGCCTATGGGGTAATAAAACGGATATCCATATTTTTCAATCCATTGCAAGTACTCACGTATTTCGAACAACATACACTCCATAACTACAAATCCCTAAACACCCTACGTTGCTCTATCACTAACCTTGAACGAAAAATCCGGCTCGGCCATCCTCATCGGATTTCCCAACTTTTTTAACACCGAGTAAACATTTTCAAAAAAAAAACGTTTTATTAATAGATTAGTTGAAAACAACATTTCAAAACAAACAGACTATTAACAACTAAAAAACAAAATTATGAAATCAGAAGCTAAATTATTACTTGGATTAGGAATTGGTGTTGCTTTAGGAGCCGCCGTAGGTTACATTATGGGAACCGACAAAAAAGAAGAATGGCTGGAACAAGCCAACGCGTTTGCCGATAAAGTGCGCGCCAATGTGAAATCGGCTGTGTATAAAGGAAAAAGCGAAGTAAATGATCTGAAAGAAGACATTGACGACATTGCGGAAATCGCAAAAAAAGAATTAGCTAAGCACTAAGGAAACGCACTTCGATTTTTTTCTTACTATTAAAAACAACACTTCGATGGAAGACAAAACGGTTACCGGTTTATTTGACGAGATAAAGAACGATGTTACCAATTACGTAACAAACACCATTGGGATAGTAAAACTCGAAACTTACGAAAAAGCAAGCAAGGCAACGGCAATAAGTGCTTACACCTTGTTTCTGATGGGTTTTGTTTTCCTTATATTGGTGTTAGCGCTTTTTACCCTCGGATTTTACTTAGCGGACGTTTTCGATAGTAACTGGAAAGGTTTTGGAGTGGTTACTTTGATTACAATTGTCATTACATTAGTATTGCTGCTTGCTAAAAAACCGATCACAAATTCAATTATTAATACTGTAATCAAATTCCTGCAACGCAAGGAAGACGAAGAAGTTAATTATTCAACCAAAAGCTGATGAAAAGTTACAAATTAACTCCACTCGACGAGTTGCACTTAGAGAAAAAGAAATTGCGCGAGGAACGCGCCATCTCCGGACAACGGTTATCTTACCAGCTTCAATACCTGGAAGATAACTGGGGTTCGATGCTCACAAAAGGGGTAACATCGAGTATTAAGAATAAGTTTAGTGAAACAATGGACAATTTATCTCACGGTACGTCGTCGTCCGTTGTTCCTTTTAAAACAAAAAGGCCGGGCAATCCCTGGCTGAACATAGCACTCTCTAACCTGCCTTTGATTGGAGGCGTAGCCTGGAAAGTTGCCAAACCCGCCATACTTGCTTTCGCGGCAAAAAGAATTACCGGCAGGTTGTTCGGAAGAAAAAAGCGGAGATAAGTTACTCTTTTTTGTACAGCACTCGACGGATTTTCCGTCTGATACACAAGTTACTTTGAAAGATTTATTTTTCAGTATTAACTAAATTAAGGCTCTGTGGACGGTGGTAACGCCGTCCACTTTTGCTATCTTGGAGCTCAACGCGTTTACATCTTCCACGCTGTGGACATAAACGTGTAGCACGCCTTCGAAAATACCGTCCTTTGAGGAAACATTCACACTCTGAATATTCACCACAATACCATCCGACAATTTAGAAAGAATAGTATTTAAAATTCCCAGCCGGTCTATTCCCGTGAAAACAATGGCCGCCAAAAACGAATATTGCTTGTAATCGCCCCACTCTACCGCCAGAATTTTTTGCCCGAAACTCGATTTCAATTTTATGCCCGTTTCGCACGAACGTTTGTGAACTTCAACTTCCTCCTTATCGGTTATAAAACCGAAAACATCGTCGCCGGGCAACGGATTGCAACACGGAGCCACTATAAAATTTTTCTTAAAGTTGACTTCCTGCAACTTAAATACCGATTTCTTATCTATTGCTCCGTTTTTCGTACCCGGTACACTTTGCTCAGCAGCCATATTTTTGTTTTCTTCCGGCGTTTTTTTAATGGCTCCCATGGCTTGTTTCATGTAGCGTACAAACAAATTGTCTTGCTTGGGCTGTAACGCTTCTCTTTGCTTGAGAAGTTTTTCCGTGGAGTCGGGAAGTTTTAAATCGCCGCTGCCTATACCGTAGTGCAAATCTTCGCGTTTTTCCACCTGGAAATAATTCAGCGCCTTGTTATACAGAGTATTGTCTATTTCCTCTTCTCCAAAAAAATCCTCCATCATTTTTTTGCCGCGCTCTCCCACTCGCCTTCTTTGCCGGCGGAGCGACGCCTCTATTTTCGTTCGGGCTTTGGCCGTGGTAACATAATTGAGCCACTCGCGTTGCGGTTGTTGCGATTGCGAGGTTAGAATTTCCACCTGGTCGCCGCTTTTTAGCTTCTGGCTGAGCGGAACCAACGTATGGTTTACTTTCGCGCCCAAGCAATGGTCGCCAATGCGGGTGTGTATGTTGTAAGCAAAATCGAGCGCGGTGGCGCCTAATGGCAGGGTTTTTATTTCGCCTTTGGGTGTGAAAACAAAAATTTCGGAGGCGAACAGGTTCATTTTCACGGTATCGAGAAAATCGATGGCGTTGGGATTGGGGTTTGCCAACACTTCCTGAACGGTTTTAAGCCATTTCTCCAGCTCGTTGTCTTCCTCAATTTTGTTTTCCTTGTATTTCCAATGAGCGGCAAATCCTTTTTCGGCAATATCGTCCATTCGCCGGCTGCGAATCTGAATTTCAATCCATTTGCCGTCGGGGCCCATCACGGTAAGGTGAAGCGCCTGATATCCATTGGCTTTGGGGTGGCTCACCCAATCGCGGATACGATCGGGCCTGAGTTTGTAAATATCGGTAATGGCAGAGTAAATGTCCCAACATTGCTTTTTCTCATCCATTCCCGGGAAAATCTCGAAAATGATGCGCACGGCGAACAGATCGTACACTTCGCTGAAATCGATGCCTTTGGCCTGCATTTTTTTCCAGATGGAATAAAGAGATTTTACGCGGGCGCGCATCTCGTACTCTATATTCATCTTATCGAGCTCTTTAACCACCGGTTCGGCAAAACTCTCGTAGATTTCGTACCGCTCCTGCGAGGTCATTTCCACTTTTTTTTCCAGTTGGGCGTAAGCCTCGGGGTGCTCGTATTTAAAACAAAGCTCTTCCAGCTCGGTTTTAATAGCAAACAATCCCAACCGATGCGCCAACGGCGCGTATATGTACAGCGTTTCGCCGGTAACCTTGAACTGCTTGGCGGAAGTCATCGACGACAAGGTGCGCATGTTGTGCAAGCGATCGGCAATCTTAATTAAAATTACGCGGATATCCTCGGACATGGTTAACAAGAGTTTGCGAAAATTTTCGGCCTGCGCCGATACGTTCTCGCCAAACATGCCGTGCGAAATTTTGGTCAGCCCATCCACAATTTGTGCAATTTTATCGCCGAATATCACGCGGAGGTCTTCCACCGTATAATCGGTGTCTTCCACCACATCGTGCAACAATGCCGCCGATATGGATGTGGAACCCAGCCCCATTTCTCTGGAAACAATGCGTGCCACTGCCAGCGGATGCATAATATACGGTTCGCCCGACCGGCGCCGCACTCCTTTGTGGGCTTCCCGGGCCATATTGAATGCCTTGGTAATTATCTCCACTTTGCGCCGGTGGTTCGAGTTCAGGTAATCGTTAATGAGCGCCTGAAACTCATCATCAATCATCCGCTCTTCTGCTGCCAGTTTTTCTTCTTCGCTCATATTCTCGCCAAAACAATTCCCTTGATTGAATTTTGAAATGAAAGAACGAAATTACAAATAAAACGGCTATAAATGCCAAGTATAACGATTTTTTTGTCCGTGAAATGTTAAAAAAACAACCTTTATATTGGTTCATGAACAAAATTGGAGTACCTTTGTTTTGTCAATTAACAGGGGTGCCCCAAAACAACGGGCTGAGATCATACCCAAGCACCTGATCCGGATAATGCCGGCGGAGGGAAAAAGTAAAAGCTCACTTTCTTTCAAGTGGCTTTGTTTTTTAGGTAAATCTTTCAAAATCCCCTTTTTTATTTTACTAACTCAACACAAGAACCAACTGTTTTTGTGTTATAAATTTTTCTATTGTAAATGAAAAAGGTATTTATTCTTGCAGGGCTGCTGGCTCTGAACCTATCTTTGTTTGCTCAGGCAAACCAACAAACCGACAGTTTAAAAAACGTGCATCTCGAAGAAGTGGTGGTTTCAGCCACACGGGCAGGAGAAACTACGCCGATGACGTACAGCAACATTTCTCAAACGGAAATTAAAAGAGATAATGCCGCGCGCAACATCCCGGCTATTCTTCGGAGCATTCCCTCGCTGGTATCGTTCAGCGAAGACGGAACCGGCCTGGGAAACAGTTCCATGCGTATTCGCGGTACGGACGCAACGCGCATAAACGTTACGCTCAACGGAATGCCGCTTAACAATCCCGAAAGCCAGGAAGTTTACTGGGTAAATTTACCCGACCTGTCATCATCCCTGCAAAGCATTCAGGTGCAGCGCGGCGTGGGAACATCAACCAACGGAGCAGCGGCTTTTGGCGCCAGCATTTCTATGAGAACCGTAGGCGCACGTTCCGAAGCATACGGCGAAGCATCTACTTCCATAGGCAGTTACAACTCGTTTTCATCTACGATAGCTGCAGGAACCGGAATTCTCAAAAACGGCCTGTCGTTCGACGCGCGTTATTCGCGAAACCTCGGCGACGGATATATCCGCAACGGCTTTGTGAACCACAGCAACCTCTACGCGGCAATTTCACACTATACAGACAATCAATTAATCAGGCTGAGCTATATCAACGGAAAGCAAAAAACCGGAATCACCTGGGAAGGACTTTCGCCCGAAGATTTGGAAGAACACGGCCGGCGTTATAATCAGGCGGGAAAATACCTGGACGAGGCCGATAACGTACATTTCTACGACAACGAAACCGATAATTACTATTCACACATCCTTCAACTTTTATACACGCGGGAACTGAATAATTATTTATCGCTCAACACCAGCTTGAGCTATAACAACGGATTCGGGTATTACGAAAATTACCGTTCCGACCCCTACGGCGGCTTCAAGCGCGGCGATAAGTTTTCGAGTTACGGGTTACCCGATCAAACCGTGGATGGAACAACTTATTCGCGTTCGCAATTAATTCGCCAAAAGCTGATGCGCAACGATTTTTACGTGGCAAACCTTTCGCTGAATTATACGAAAAACGCCTTAAACTGGATTTTTGGCGGAACATACAGTTTTTACGACGGCGACCATTACGGCAAGCTGCCCTGGGTGAAATTCAACCAAAACATTCCCGAAAATTACGAGTGGTACAGAAACGTGGGCAAAAAGGGCGAATTTAACTTCTTCACCAAAGCAGAATATCGGTTTACCAACCGGCTCTCGTTGTTCGGCGATGTTCAATTTCGCAACATCAGTTATCGTTTTAGCGGAATTGACGATGATTTAGAGGATATTACAAAAGATTTTACGTACAATTTCTTTAATCCCAAAGCAGGAGTTTTCTACCGGATAGATAATCGCAACAATCTTTATGCTTCGGTAGCCGTGGGACAACGCGAACCGCTGCGTACAGACCTGAAAGAGAGCATTAAAGGCGGCGGCGGAGAAGACCGGATCCGCCCCGAGAAAATGATTGACTACGAACTCGGATACAGGTTCGCCAACGAAAACGGCTTAACGTTAGGCGCCAACATTTACTACATGGATTATAAAAACCAGATGGTGCAAACCGGACGACTCAACAACGTGGGCTACAAGCTGATGGAAAACGTAAAAGACAGCTACCGCCGGGGGATTGAACTGGAAGCATCGGTTCCGTTTGCTGAAAACAAATTTCGTTTTGATGCACATGCGACCCTGAGCCAAAACAAAATAAAAAATTACACGGCCTATTTCGATTTATACGACAACGACAGCGACTGGAATGGGATAGGACAAACGTCTGAAGAATTTGAAAGCACGCATATATCGTATTCGCCCAACGCCGTGGGAATGGCCGGATTAACGTATCAGCCCACTCAGGCATTGTATTTTAACTTGTTGGGCAAATACGTGGGAAAACAATATCTCGACAATACATCGAACGATGCAAAATCAATTGACGCCTATTTCGTAAGTGATTTTTCCGCCGGATATACTTTCGACAAAACACCGGTAGGCAGAATCACGTTGCAAGTTTTTGTGAATAACTTGTTCAACAAAGAATATATGGCCAACGGATGGGCTGCAACCGACGCGTTCGAAGACGGCAGCGTTGTAAATTATATCGGATACTATCCGCAGGCAACCCGCAACTTCATGACGAGAGTTACGATAAGTTTTTAACTAATGCATAATTTATAATGCATAATTAAATATTCGCGGGCTGCGGTTTATTTATCGCAGCCCGCAGTTTTTAAACATCAAACTTTAAACGTTATACTATTAAACGTTAAGTATGCAATCTCTCGAAATTTTCGGCGCCATCATCGGCCTCATCTATCTGTATCTCGAATACAAAGCCAATAAATGGCTGTGGCTTTTCGGAGTTATTATGCCGGTGGTATATATTTTTATCTTTTATCAATCGAAATTTTATGCCGATATGGGCATAAATATTTATTATTTCTTTGCCAGTATTTACGGATGGATTGTTTGGACTAAAGGCAAAAATTTGGAACACGAGGTGAGAATTTCGCATACTCCTACCCGATTTGTTCTACCTTTAACCACCATTGTTGTCATTATTTTCGCGCTTATCGCGTTTATTCTTGTCCGCTTCACCGATAGCACCGTACCCTATGGCGATAGTTTTACCACCACGCTCAGCATAGTTGGCATGTGGATGCTGGCGCATAAATACATAGAACAATGGGTTATTTGGTTTGTGGTGAATATTGTGTCGTGCGGGCTTTATTTCTGGAAAGACTTATATTACACCGGCGCATTGTTTGCAATATATGCCGTTATTTCCATTTTCGGGTATTTTAAATGGAAACGGATGATGGAGGAAGAGGCAAGAGGTTCTGTAGCTTAATAGCGTGTTTTGGGGTTGGTTGGGTTTTATTTTTAATGTAGCGAGAAAGTGGGGCAATATCTCCCGACCACGAATTTTAAAAGCCTATTTTCTGATACTTCTCTTTCCTTTCTTTATATACCATTAATATTCAGCATCTTGATGAAGATATTTTGTTTTAACAAACAGGATAGGCAGGATATATACTCCGAAATTGATGATACAATGAAATTGGATAAAAAAAATAAAAAATGCGAATCTACGATTCATTTACAGAACGTTATAATTATCCAAATGTTAAGTAACAAAATCTTAATAAAAACGAAACCACATCGTAACATTTATAACTTTTCTTTGCGTCTCAATTTTAAGTTTTAGGGAATTAATAAAAATTTTATGATTAGATTTAAGTTATCAAGTGTAATAATAGGCTTGATTGTGGTTTCATTTGCTCTTTCCGTAAGAGCTTCCGCTCAGAGCGGTAC
>JAUNRY010000072.1 GCA_030539475.1 Bacteroidia bacterium
GTATTACCGAAACAATTTGGTGTCGTTGGTTAACTTGTTGGAACTGATGCCGGAGTTTAACGTGAAAGGCATTGTTTTTTCATCATCGTGCACGGTTTACGGAGAACCCGATAAGAATCCCATCGATGAAACAGCACCCATAAAACCGGCAGAATCGCCTTACGGCAACACCAAGCAGATAAACGAAGAAATTATCCTCGACTTTGTACATTCGGGCGCGCCCATCAAGAGCATAATTTTGCGTTATTTCAATCCCATTGGCGCGCATCCTTCGGCAGCAATCGGCGAATTGCCCATTGGCGTGCCGCAAAATCTGGTGCCGTATATTACGCAAACGGGAATCGGTATTCGCGAACAACTGAGTGTTTTCGGAGACGATTATAATACGCCCGACGGCTCGTGCATCCGCGATTTTATCAACGTGGTGGATTTAGCCAAAGCGCACGTAGTAGCCATTGAGCGGATGCTCGAAGATAAATCGGACGAGAAAGTGGAAATTTTCAACCTCGGTACCGGACGCGGAGTTTCTGTGTTGGAATTGATTGACGTTTTTGAGAAAGTTTCCGGCAATGAGCTGAACTACAAGATTGTGGGGCGTCGCGAAGGCGATATCGAACAAATCTGGGCAAATCCCGACAGGGCCAACAACGTACTGGGCTGGACAGCCAACGAAACCATTGAAGATACCATGGCTTCGGCGTGGAAATGGCAGCAAAAGTTGCGGGAAAGAGGAGTGATGTAAATTTATTTACGACTTTTCCGTCTGTTTTATTCCCGCATATAAAGCGCCTGATACGTGATTTTGCTTATTTTGGTTGCAAAAGGCGAAATATGTGGTGGAGTACCTTCTTTGGTAGTTTTATCTTTCGATAGCAGGAGCGAATTGACGTTCATGTCGTATCGATATATGTCTGTGGCACGGTTTTTTACACTGATAATGAGTTGACTGCCATTTGAATTCCATTTTCCCGGTTTTGTTTCCAGAATATCTCCGGTAAGAAAATCGGTTTGCAATTTGCCTCCGTTATTAAAACTGAGTTTTTCGTAAGGAATGTGCCGATACGCATCGTGAACAGAAAATTGTTCTCCTTTTTTAAGTTCCACTCTCGGCATAACGAGGTCTATGTGAACTCTTATCGATTTGCCCTCATAAGTTGCCGTTCCGTCTGCATTAAACATCCCCTCAGCGATATCTAACGTGTAGCCGTTGTTGAGCATATACGTAGCTCCGTTGCGGTGCACTTCCAATTTCGGGCCGGCAAAAGTGAGAATCAAATCCGGTGAGGCTAACTGAATTTGCCCCCGCACGTTGTTGAAATAGTACCTGAACAACGAGGCGTCAAATTCTTCATCATCAATTTTTATGGCTCCTTGCCAGGGCGCACCGAAAACATCGACAAAAGTAAAATCTTCGTTGGCCGTAATTACGTATTTCGATTCAGACAATTGCCAGTTTCCGGTGAGGGAGGAGTCTATTTTCTCGCACGAAAACAAGAATGAAGCAAGCAAAAACAGAGAGAGTATTTTTTTCATTTTTTGTAGATTTTTATTCCAATTACTACCTGATATTATATAGATGAAAATAAGCTAAAAACGCTGCACAACTCAGCGTTAAAAAAACAAAAAAGTTCGGAATTACCGTGTTCCGAACTTTTTTTTACTCGTTTTTGGGCGCATCAGAAGTAATACTCTACAATAAGATAATAGTAGTGTTTGTTGTCTGGCCTTTGTTCTATTTCTATCTTATTTTCACGCGCCAGCCAGCCCACGGCGGTGTAAACTTCCGCTTCGGTTAATCCCGATTTTTTCATCAATTGAGAAATATCCCACTTTTCGTTGTTATTCAATATGTTCCAGATAATTCCGGCGTTTGTTCCGATTGCTTTTTTGTCCATCTTGTTAGGTGTTAAAGGGTATAACAATCTTTTAATTGAAAAAATAGTGTGTATTGCTAAATTTTCTTTGTTCGGAAATACATTTACAAAAAGTAAATCCGTATAATTTAAACGTTCACGAGCAGTTAAAAGTTCAATTTGCCGCGGGCGATACGGATGCAAAAACGAGGTTAGGAAATAAGCGCGATAGTCAGGTAAATATAAACTGCGGGTATGGCGATGAGCAGGCTGTCAATGCGATCGAGCAAGCCGCCGTGTCCGGGAATTACATGGCCGGAATCTTTTACTTCGTATGTTCGTTTGATGAGCGACTCGAATAAATCGCCCAACGTTCCGAAAAGCGCTGTAATAATACCGAAACCAATCCAAAAAGCCGGTGAATAATCAGTAAAGAACCTCGAAAGCACAACAGCCGCCAGCACTGAAAACGCAATTCCCCCTACGAATCCTTCAACGGTTTTCTTGGGCGATATTCTTTCAATGAATTTGTGTTTTCCAAAGAGCGATCCAACCACGAAAGCGGCCGTATCGTTCACCCAGATAAAAATGAAAACAGCCATCACAAAAGCATAGTAATATTCGTTTGAAAGCGTTTGGTAATGGTAGGAAATGAGCATCAGTATGGATAGCGGTACGGTTATGTAAATTTGCCCGAAAACAGAGTAAATGATAGCGTGAAGAATGTCGGTGCGGTTTATGAAGATGGACGAAACAAACAAAATGAGCAAATAGGTGATGCAAATGAGGGGTAAGGCAAGGGGAAATATATTTTCGAGGTAAAGATGAACGGAGAAAAAAATCAGAACCCCCGATACAATATTGAAGATTTTACTGATGGCGTGCGAGGTGTTTTTTTCGCTCATCCGGTAAAACTCGTATAGCCCGATAGCCAAAAACACACCGAAAACAGAGATGAAAGAATATTTACCTCCCAGAATACCCAGTAAAATAACGGCAATATAAATAATTCCCGTTAAAATACGGGTAACCAGATTCTTAGAGTTCAATTTGTTTTATTTTTGATTGTTTTCCGCTTCGGTTTCATCGGTTTCTTCCTCGGTTTCGGTTTCCACTTTTTCGAAATCAATGTCGTTTTCGATCAGTATGTTGTACCAACTTACAATTTTTTTTATGTCCGAAGCATACACCTTGTCGGTATCGTAGTTGGGAAGCACCTCGCCGAAATATCCGAAAATATCTTTGTTGGACGCTTTGGAGCCGAAAACCACTTTTTCACCGTTTTCTTTTTCTTGAATCTTCTGAAATATTTCGCGCAGGGGAACATCGTCTTCGGTGGTGTAAACAGATACATCGCTCAGCGCAATTACTTTTTCGGAGAGATAAACAGGAATTCTTTTCCCATCGAGAAGCGACTCCACAATATTTAGATTTTTACCGGTAGAAATAAGTTTATACAAGCCCGGTTTGCCGGACACCGATAATATTTTTGTCAGCATATTTACTTTTTTTAGTTCAAAATAGTTTGCAAAAATACGCAGTCTCCGTCAATTTTACAACAGAAAAGCACAAATGTTTTTTCATCAGAGAGCTTATGTCGATAAAAATATGTAATTTAGCATTTAGAAAAATTATTGAAATGAAACTGCAAATAACTTTTTTAGCCGCACTTGCCTTTTTTATGGGAGCTTGCAGCAATCAACAAACAAAAAAAGAAAATATGGATACAGGAAATAAAACTATTGCGTCGGCAACCGAAAACGATGTTTTTCTGCTTGTGGGAACTTATACTTCGGATGAAGGCAGCCAAGGAATCTACGTATATAAACTGGATACGGAAACCGGAAAGGCCGACTCGCTGAGCATGGCCGAAGCCGTAAATCCATCGTATCTGGCCATAAGCCCCGACGAGAAATTCATATACTCGGTGAGCGAAAGCGACGAGGCTGCCAACGCTTTTGAATTTGATAAAAAAACAGGTAGGCTGGAAAGGTTGAATTTGAGCCATACCGAGGGTTCCGGGCCTTGTTATATTGAGGTTGACCGGGCAGGAAAAACGGTGGCAACAGCCAATTACGGCGGCGGCAGCATATCGTTGTTTCAGACGAAAGACAACGGTGAGTTGTATCCGGTAAATGTGGTGATAAATTTTGAAGGATCGGGACCCGATGAAGAAAGGCAAGACAGCCCGCACCTGCACAGCGTGCGGTTTTCGCCAGACGGCAGGTTCCTGTTCGCGTCTGATTTGGGAACGGACAAAATTTACCGTTTCGATGCCATTGGCTCGGTTTTCGAAGGCCAACCGGCCATATCGCGCGGCAGTTTAAAGGAGTTTTCAACACCGGCGGGAGCGGGGCCGCGCCATTTCGATTTTCATCCCGGCGGCAAGTATTTTTATGTGTTGGGTGAATTGTCGGGCGATGTTATCGTGTATGATTACGATGAAGGCGACTTAAAAGAAAAGCAGGTTATCGCCACCGATTCAATAGAGGGCTCGCGCGGAAGCGCCGATATTCATGTTTCTCCCGACGGGAAGTTCCTATACGCCTCCAACCGGCTGCAAGCCGATGGCGTAGCCATTTTTTCGATTAACGAGGAGGATGGAACGCTTACCAAGGTAGGTTATCAGCCCACCGGAAGGCATCCGCGCAATTTTGTGATTTCGCCCAATGGCAAGTTGTTGCTGGTAGCGAGTCGGGATGATAATAAGATTCAGGTGTTTACTATCGATAACGAAACCGGGCTGTTAGCAGATACCGGGAACGATATACCGGTTGACAAACCCGTTTGCCTGAAATTTGCAGCCATGTAGCCTTTGATAAACAATAAAAACGCCGGCCTCACACAGGCCGGCGTTTCCCAAGTTATGAAAAAAAGTGATTAGTAACCTAAAATCTGCTTGTTTACCTTCTGTTTGCACGATTCGTGCGTTGTCTTTCCGAACGGAGCGAGTTCAGTTTCTCCATTTTTTCTTTTCCGATAATATTTTCCAGTTCCGCCCGGTTTTCTTTCATTTCCTTTTCGCGAAGCGAGCGCATTTCTTCGCGCGATTTGTCGCGGTTAGCCGTTGATTTTTCGCGCTGCTCCCTGAATTTCTCCATTTGCTCTTTGCGTTTGGTGTCTTGTTTTTCGTAGAGCGCTTCAACCTTTGCCTTTTGGTCGGCGGTCAAATCCAGTTGTTTAGCCAACCAATCGGCGCGTTCCTTGGCGGTCATTCTCATTTCCTGGCGTGAGCGGTTGTTGTCGCTGTTTTGCCGTTGGCCTTGTCTGTTTTGTGCCGAAACCGACATGCCAATCATCAGCATAGCCGCTACCAGTAACATTGCATACTTCTTCATACTTCAAATTTTTAAGCGTTTATAATTCTGTTTGTTTAAAATTGTCTTCGTTATGACACCCAAAGATAACGAAATGTTTAACACAACAACAAACGGTTAACAATAATTTTGTCCGTGTAAGTATCATTATATTAACTATTTGTGCGGATGTTTGAGGTGTTGGTGCAAAAGAATCAAGCGTTCGTCGATAAAATAATGTTATTGGTCTATTCTCGGAAAATAAGGTGAGTTTTAAAGGTTTTTTAGAAAGAATTTTTATCTTTGTGTCTTAATGGCAAAAAAAAATCGGAAGAGATTTAGCTGATTAATTATTAAAATACAATTCATAATGAAAAAAACTTTATTATTTGGTTTAATGTTACTGTTTTTGGCAACAGTAAGCGCCCAAAAATCCGGAAATCCGGTTTTCCCGGGTTGGTATGCCGACCCCGAAGCAACTATTTTCGGCGATAAATACTGGATTTATCCCACTTTTTCGGCTCCATACAAGCAGCAGATATTTATGGACGCGTTCTCGTCGCCCGATTTGGTAAACTGGACAAAACACAGCAGAATTATAGACAATTCAGCCATCAAATGGGCCTGGCGAGCCATGTGGGCGCCGGCAATAGTGGAAAAAGAAGGTAAATATTATTTGTTTTTCGCGGCTAATGATATTCAAAACGATGAGGAAGAGGGCGGCATCGGTATTGGCGTATCCGATAGCCCCGAAGGCCCTTTTCGCGACTATCTGGGAAAACCGCTGCTCGATAAGTTTCACAACGGAGCGCAGCCCATCGATCAGTTTGTTTTTAAAGATGTGGACGGCCAGTATTACATGATTTACGGCGGATGGCGGCATTGCAACATCACAAAACTAAACGACGATTTCACCGGCTTTGTCCCCTTCGACGACGGAACCGTTTTCAAGGAAATCACACCCGAAGGGTACGTGGAAGGCTCGGTGATGTTTATCCGCGACGGCAAATACTACTTCATGTGGTCTGAAGGCGGCTGGACCGGGCCCAATTACCGTGTGGCGTATGCCATAAGCGACTCGCCGATGGGGCCTTTCGAACGCATTGGCGTTGTTTTGGAACAAGACGATAAGATTGCCAACGGCGCCGGGCATCACTCGGTTATAAACGTGCCCGGAACCGATGATTGGTATATTGTGTATCACAGGCGTCCGCTTTCCGAAACCGACGGAAATTCCCGAATGACCTGTATCGACAAAATGAAGTTTGACGGCAACGGAAAAATACTGCCCGTTGTAATGACCAACGAGGGCGTGAAAGCGAGGCCGTTGAGTGAAGTAAAGTGAAAATAAGAGTTCGCGCCACCGGTATTTATTTCCAAACCGTTACCAAACCTTTTTCCGCTCCCAAAAGCGGATCGGTTTCAGGTATCCGAACTTTCGCTATGTTTTCATCCGCTTGCGGGCGATCGGTTTTTTCACCCCGGAGCAAGTCGGGGCTTTTCCCATCGGGATACGCGCCCACAACCGTAAAATCATCGCTGTGCGCCAGGCACTTGTGCCCTACGCCGGGAGGGATTATAATGATGTCGCCGGGTTTAACGTCAAAAACTTTTCCCCCTTCGCCACCCAGCAACAGTTTTGCCGTTCCGCTGAAAACGCCGAGAACTTCCGACGTATTGCTGTGATAATGATGAAAAGGATACACGCCCCATCGCCAGCCGTTGTGCCAGTTGTTTTTTTCGAACGTTTTCTCCAACCATTCGGCTGCGGTATTTCCGGTTTCGGTAAATACGTTGCGATAGAGCAGGAGAGGCAGTTTGTTGTTGGGAATTACACCGTCGTCTTTGAAAAAGAATGTTTCGGGTTGGATATTTTGAGTGTTCATTGGAAGCAAAAAGAATAGTGATACAATAAAAAATAGAACCCTGATGTTCATACGTTAAAAAATAAATCATTGAAACAAAGATATAAAACAATCGGCAAAATCCAACTCCCGCATTAGTTGATTTTTGGGCTGTCGGATATTTTTTCTTTATACAATTGTACCCGCGATTTGCTTTGTGTTACAATATAAACTCCCACAAACACAAGAAACGTGGAAATTAGCTTATCCAATCCAAACCGGTCTATTCCTGCCATAACGGCAACAAAGGATGCCACGATGGGCTGCAAGTAGTTGTACATGCTTACCGTGGTGGGGCGCAACGTTTTTTGACCGACAGGTATCAGCATGTAAGTGAAAAAAGTGGAAAGCACCACTACGTATCCAATCCGAAGGAAAACGCTTGTGTCGAATGACGAGAAGTCGGTTGTTGCCAATGCGTTGTGGCTCATTGGGTAGGTAAGTATCGCGGCAAACAGAAACATCCATTTCATGGCGGTTAACGGCGAATAACGCATAATCAGGTTTTTGAAAAGCGTGAGATAAAGCCCGAAAGAAAACACGGAAAACAAAACAAAGATATTTCCGGAAAAAGTTCCGCTTCCATCGGTTTTATGGGCGCCTAAAATAAGGATTAGCGCGCCCGAAGCTCCCAACAGCACTCCCATGGCTTTTTTCCAGGTTACCGGTTCTTTCAGCAATAACGCGGCAAGCAACATGGTTACAATGGGCAGCAACGTAACAACGAGCGAAGCATCGATGGGCGATGTTTTGGATAATCCGAAAATAAAGAAAGTTTGATTGAGCACGATGGCGAAAACCGCCGCGAAGAAAAACATCAATATGTCTTTTTTCGGCACCACTTCTTTTTTAACAAAAAGAGAAGCAATCCAGAATAATACGGCAGCCCCTATCATCCTCAAAAAAGTCATTACAAACGGATTGAGGACATCCGGAACAATGGTTCGGGTAATGGGTGTGTTTAAACCGAAAACAATATTAGCGATAAAAAGCGCCAGGTGTCCTTGTTGCTTAGTGTAGCCCGCCATTTAAATTGTTTCTTCCCGGGGAAGTTTCTTCTTCCTTTTTCTAATTAAATGCCGGACAACAAAATAAGCTATCATAAGGATTAGCAAGACAAGGATAATGTAACTCAACTCATGGCTGTATTTGTTGATTAAATCGGCTTGCCCGTGCGCCAGATAACCCACCAGCGCCAGCACAATATTCCAGATGCCGGCGCCCAGCACCGTATAAATGGTGAAAGGGATTAAATTCATGCGGGCCAAGCCGGCCGGCAACGATATCAGCTGCCTGATTCCGGGAATTAAACGTCCGATAAAGGTAGATATTTTGCCGTGTTTATTGAAGTAACTTTCTGCCTTCTGAACTTTTTCGCTGCTTAAAAGCAGAAATTTGCCAAATCTGCTGTCGGCAATTTTATATACAATGGGACGGCCGAGCCAAAGAGCCAGAAAATAATTTATATAAGCTCCAATCAGTGCGCCCAGCGTACCGAATAAGACTACCAGAAAAATATTCAAATCACTTTCGGGTTTACTGGCAATGTAGGCTGCCGGCGGAATTACCACTTCCGAAGGAAAAGGAATAAACGAACTTTCAACGGTCATTAAGGCAGTGATGGTGCCGTAGTTCATGTTGTTTTCGTACCAGTGTTCTATTTTCTGTATCCAGGTTGTTTGGCTGACGGTGTCGCCGAGAACAACCGAATTTTCTATCGGTTGCGCCCCCAGAGTCTGAGGCACAAGAAAAGCAATGGTGAAAGCGATGCTTAAAAATATTTTTTTCATCAAGTGGCTGTCTGTTTTTTATTACGCCCGCAAAAATACAACATTTTTTGGAAATAGACATCGGGATTTGAGATTTCAGGCACCAGACATCAAAGCACAGACAAAACACAGACAGTCTGATATCTGTATTCTGATAGCGAAGCGGTCTCTTATCTTCTAATAATACGTGTGCACAATATCAATAACCTGCGATTTTGCCATATCGGCCGGGTTTGTTCCCGGTTTTCCTTCGGGAATTTCCAGTTGCAATCCGGCAAAATGTTTTTTCCAATAAGGTTCCGTTTCTCCGGTTTCTTTGTTTTTGAAAGACATGGCAACAGCAGGGAAAATGGGATTTTTCAATGAATCCAGAAACGTGAAGCGAACCAATTCAGAACAATAATACGCCTCGTTCCCTTCTGCGTAAGCATAATCATAGGGTTGTCCCAATTGTTCGGCGGCCTCTTCCACCGCCAACGGAATTATGTATTGAAATTCGGGTTTTACT
>JAUNRY010000073.1 GCA_030539475.1 Bacteroidia bacterium
TGGTGAAATCGCATTTAGACACGGCGAAACAACGTGCCGAGCAGGCGAAGAGAAAGAAGGAGGAGGATACGGCGGAGGAGGGTAGTGGGGAATAGATGCGGGGGGTGTTGAGGCTTCGAGTTGGAGCTTGAAGGACCCGGACTGAAACTTCGAGTTGGAACTCGAAGCACCCGATTTAAGCGCGCGATATTTCTTCCAGCACGGCCACTGCCGTTTCCACATTGGTTATGTGCTTGATAACCACGGAGCGTTTTTTGCCTTTCTCGCGCAGTTGGCACTGCCGAGGATGCGTTTGGATGTATTGCAGCAGTTTATCGAAAGCGGCGGAGCGGTAGTACGGCGATTCGGCATCGGAGATGAGGAACAGCGTCATTTGCCCGGTTTTCAGGAAAAGCTTTTCTATGCCCAGCGATTTAGCCAAGCGGCGTAGCCGCACAATGCGGATAAGCTCGCGCCCCTGCGCCGGGATTTTGCCGAAACGGTCTTCCAGCCGTTGGGTGAAATCGAGGATCTGGGTTTCGGTTTCCATATTGTCCAGCTCGCGGTATATGGCCACACGCTCGGCATCGTTGGGAATGTAGGAAACCGGGAACATCAGTTCCAGGTCGCTTTCCACGGGCACATCGTCCACAAAATCTTCGTCTCTTTCCGCTTTTTGTTGCTGCTGTTCCCGGTATAAGTCGGTAAATTCTTCCTTGCGAAGTTCCTGCACGGCCTCGGCAAGTATTTTCTGATAGGTTTCGTAACCCAAATCGGCAATAAAACCGCTTTGCTCGGCGCCCAGCAGGTTTCCCGCCCCGCGAATGTCCAAATCCTGCATCGCGATGTGGATGCCGCTTCCCAGCTCCGAAAAGTTTTCGATGGCTTGCAGCCGGCGGCGCGAGTCGGTGCTGAGCGTGTACAGCGGCGGCGCCATCAGGTAGCAAAACGCTTTGCGGTTGCTGCGCCCCACGCGTCCGCGCAGCTGGTGGAGGTCGCTCAACCCGAAGTTCTGCGCGTTTATCACGATAATGGTGTTTACGTTGGGCATATCTATTCCGGATTCGATGATGGTGGTGGCGAGCAGCACATCGTATTCGTGATTGAGGAAATCGGCGATAACGGTTTCCAGTTTTTTCGGATCCATTTGCCCGTGGCCAACCGCCGTGCGAATATCCGGCACTTCGCGTTTGAGCAGCGCCTCCATTTCATAAATGTTCTGAATGCGGTTGTTGACGATGAAAACCTGCCCGTTGCGGCTCACTTCGTAGTTGATGGCCTCTTTCATCACTTCCACGTCGAAGGTGTGCACCTCGGTTTGCACCGGGTATCGGTTGGGTGGGGGGGTGTTGATGGTGGAAAAATCGCGCGACCCCATCAGCGAGAACTGCAATGTGCGCGGAATGGGCGTGGCGGTCATTGTGAGCGTATCGATATTGCTTTTCAGCTGCTTGAGCTTTTCTTTGACGGAAACGCCGAATTTTTGCTCTTCGTCTATAATCAGCAATCCCAGGTCGTTGAACTGTATGTCTTTTCCCACCAACCGGTGCGTGCCGATGATGATGTCTGTTTTCCCTTCCTTTAAATCGGCCAGTATCTGTTTTTGTTCTTTCGATGAGCGCGCACGGCTCAGGTAGTCAACCTTCACGGGGAAATCGGACAGCCTGCCGCTAAACGTTTTATAATGCTGGGTGGCCAGCACGGTGGTAGGAACCAGAACGGCGGTTTGTTTGCCGTCGGTGGCCGCTTTAAAGGCGGCGCGCACGGCCACTTCGGTTTTCCCGAACCCCACGTCGCCGCACACCAGCCTGTCCATAGGCGACTGGCTTTCCATATCGGCTTTTATGTCTTGCGTGGCTTTCAGCTGGTCGGGCGTGTCTTCGTACATAAACGACGCTTCCAGCTCGGTTTGCAGGTAGGTATCTTTGGAGTAGGAAAATCCTTTTTCGCTCTGGCGTTGGGCGTACAATTTAATCAAATCGCGCGCGATGTCCTTTATCTTCGATTTGGTTTTCGCTTTGGTGCGCTCCCAGGCGCCCGATCCCAGCTTGTTGAGTTGCGGCGATTCTCCTTCTTTGCCTTTGTATTTCGATATTTTGTGCAGCGAGTGGATGGACACGAAGACCGCGTCGTTGTTCAGGTACGTGAGTTTGATGACTTCCTGCACGGTTTCGCCGATGCGCAGCCGGACCAATCCGGCAAATTTGCCGATGCCGTGGTCCATATGCACCACAAAATCGCCTTGCTGGAGCTGGTTGAGTTCTTTGAGCGTGAGCGCGATTTTGCCCGACCGGGCTTTGTCGGATTTCAGGTTGTATTTGTGGAAGCGGTTGAATATCTGATGGTCGGTGAAACAGCAGATTTTCAATGACTCGTCGGAGAATCCTTCGTGCAGCGTTTTGTTTATGGGCGTGAAGGGGATGTTGTCGCCCCGGTCATCGAAGATGGCGCGCAAGCGCTGGTGCTGCTTTTCGCTGTCGCTGAGTATATATAATGTGTAGCCGTTTTGCAGGAAATGTTTCAGGGAATCCGATATGAGGTCGAAATTCTTTTGAAAAAGCGGTTGCGGCGTGGTTTCGAACGTGAGGACGGCATCGGGTGTATCGAGTAGTTTTGTGTCGAAACGCAGGTGCGTGAACGGTTGTATGGCTTGCAGGAACTCGTTTTTCGAGAGTAAATCGGCTTTTACCCATTCTTCGTTGCTTACATCGATGCTTAATTCGTCGTTGTGGATGCTCTCCACGCGGCTCTCTATCCAGCGAATATCTTCCACGCCTACCACCGTTTCCGGAGGAAGGGATTCGAAAAGCGACGCGTTCTTGCGCTTGTTTTTACCAAATTCCGGAACGATGCGGATTTGGGTGAACTTTTCTTTCGAGAGTTGGCTCTCCACTTCGAAACTGCGGATGGTTTCCACTTCGTCGCCAAAAAAATCGATGCGGTACGGCAGTTCGTTGGAAAACGAGAATACGTCCAGAATACTTCCACGCGTAGCGTACTGCCCCGGTTCGTAAACATAGTCCACGTAAGTGAATCCGTAGGAGTCCAGCACTTCCGACACAAAACCGGAATCCACCTGCTCGCCCACCGACAGCTTTAGCGTGTTTTCCTGCAAGGTGGTTTGCGAAACTGTTTTTTCGGCCAACGCATCGGGAAACGAAACGATAAATAGCGGAAAATTGTTGCCTTGCAGCCGGCTCAATACCTCGGTGCGGAGAATTTCGTTGGCCGCGTCAATTTGTCCGTATTTTGCCGCCCGCTTGAATGCCGACGGAAAGAAAAGAATGTGTTGTGAACCCAGAATTTGGGAAACGTCGTGGTAGAAATACCCGGCTGTTTCCAGATCGTTGAGGATAAAAAGATACGTTTGAGGCCGTTTAGTGTAAAGCGTTGCGGAGAAAAGCGCACGCGACGAGCCGTGCAAACCCTTTACCGAAAGTGTTTTTACCTCTTTCAGTAACTTGTTTGCCGCCGCCAGGTTGGGATGAACCTCCAGGATTCGGAGCAATTGGGTGATGTCTGAACTCATCATATAAATTCGGGGGCAAAGATACAAAGAATTTACGATTGGCGATTTTGGATTTACGATTTCTTTGCAACCTTGTGCCGCGTCTGACGGATTGTCTGGCGCATTAATAAATGAAAATTATTTGATTTCGAACAAAATAATTTCTAATTTTGTTCAAATGATAAAATAAATAATCAAATGATAGCAACGGGAGGAGTAACTTTAAAGCATTACAGGAAACTGGCCGATATTATAGGAAACAAAAATATCCAAGGCAAAATAGAAAGCCCTTTTGATTTTATCGTTATTGCCAATGCCGGAATTAAAGCATCGGCAATACGTAAATTCAGCGCTTATTTCGATCTCTCCAGAAACAGAACAGCTCAAATGTTGAATATCTCGGAGCCCACATTGTATAGATGGACAAAGTCTGACAAGAATCTGGAACGCAACTTTTCTGTAACCTTGATAGAAAAAACCGATCTGTTTTTGTATGGCGAAGAGATTTTTGGCAACAAACAACGTTTCTTTCAATGGCTTGCTTTGCCAAACACGGCATTGGGCGGAATGGAGCCGCAGGAGTTGATAGAGATTCCGGAAGGAGTGTCTAAGGTGAGGGATTTACTCGGAAGAATTGAATACGGTGTTTACAGCTAAGCCATGTTGGTTTATAGAATAACAGGCAAAAAATACGCGGACGATCTCACAGGAACAGGCGCCGCTATAGTTGGCGGACGCTGGAATAAAAAAGGAACGCCCGTTCTTTATACCGGTGAAAGTAAGGAGATTGCCCTTTTGGAGACGATTGTGCATATCCCGCCTTTGCTGGTTCCCGATTTGGATATAATAACGCTTGAAATTCCTGACAACTCCATTTTTGCCGTTACTGTTGAAATGCTGCCCAAAAATTGGAAATCGTATCCTGCACCGCTTGTCCTTGCTGAAATAGGAGAAGATTGGGTAAGGCGAAGAGAATCAATTGCGATGAGGGTTCCGAGTTGTATCATTCATACTTCGCATAATTTTATTCTCAATTGTCGTCATCCTGAGTTCTCGAAAGTTAAGTTGGTTGACAAACAAAATTTTGAATTTGATTCAAGGCTGAAGAAATAGATGTGCGGTGTCCGCGTGAGCCTGTAAAATCAGCTTTATCGTGCTCAACATTTCCCCAAAAAACATCTTTTCTCATGAATTTCACTTAAAATTATTATCTTTGCATCATAAAAATTACAGTTTCTTATGCAAATGGATGCAAAGCACACTCCCGATTATATTTTCGAAACAAGCTGGGAGGTGTGTAACAAGGTTGGCGGTATTTACACCGTTTTATCGACACGAGCGAAATCATTACAAAAACTCTATAAAGACCGGATATTTTTTATTGGCCCCGATGTGCTGAAAGAATCAGAAAATCCGTGGTTTATAGAAGAAACTGAATTGTATGCCTCCTGGCGGGAATTCGCGCGGATAAATCAAAACCTGGAGATTAGAGCCGGACGCTGGGACGTTCCCGGCAAACCCATTGTATTTCTCCTAAAATTCGATCGCTTTTTTGAAAAAAAGAACCATATTTATTCCGAAATGTGGCTCGATTTCGGCGTGGACTCCATGCTCGCCTACGGCGATTACGACCAATCGTCGATGTTTGCTTATGCCTCCGGCGTGGTTATGGAGAGTTTTTACCGGTTTCATCACCTGGAAGCCGATAACGTTATCGCGCATTTCAACGAGTGGCAGCTCGGCATGGGCGCGCTGTACATCAAGAAGTACGTGCCCAAAATAGCCACGGTTTTCACCACCCACGCCACCGGAATGGGACGCTCCATTGCCGGAAACGGCTTGCCGCTCTACAACAACCTGAAAAGTTACAACGGCGACCAGATGGCGCGCCAACTGAATATGGTGGCCAAACACTCTATCGAAAAAAAAGCCGCGCAGCAGGTAGATTGCTTTACCACCGTAAGCGATATAACCGCGCAGGAATGCGCGCAGTTCCTTCAACGCCATCCGGATGTGGTTACGCCCAACGGGTTTGAAAAAGGATTTATTCCCAAAGGATTAAACTACCGCCGCACCCGAAAAAAAGCGCGCGAAACGCTGTTGAATGTCGCGGAAAAATTGCTGGGGCATAACGTGCATCCCGACGCATTGCTGGTTGGAATAAGCGGGCGCTACGAATACAAGAATAAAGGCATTGACGTTTTTATTGATGCCTTAGATAATCTTCGGCGGATGCCGCAATTGTCTAAAGACGTTATCGCGTTCATAATGATTCCCGCCTGGATAAAGGGGCCGAGAAAAGATTTACAAGCGGCCTTGTTTGCGCCGGAGGAGAAAAGAAAGAAGAAATTAGCCAACGATTGTCCTTACATCACGCATCAGTTGCACGACATAGCCAACGACAGAATTGTGAACTACCTGAAATATTTAGGCTTTTGCAATGCCGAGAACGAACGGGTGAAAGTTATTTTCGTGCCCTCGTACCTAAACGGGAACGACGGGATTTTCAACACAGATTACTACAACTTACTCATCGGCCTGGATGTTTCCGTTTTTCCGTCGTATTACGAGCCGTGGGGCTACACGCCGCACGAAAGCGTGGCTTTTGCCATTCCCACCATCACCACAACGCTCGCCGGATTCGGCGTTTGGGCTAAAAAACACGGCGACGAAGTGAAAGGCCTGGACGATGGCGTGCAGGTAATTTATCGCGACGACAGCAACCACATGGAAGTAGCGGAAGAAATTGCTACCACCCTTTACGATTTCACGCTCAAAAGCATCGATCAGGTAAACGTGTTGAAAAAAATTGCTGCGGAACTATCCGACAGGGCCGATTGGGCGCACTTTATAACTCATTATCAGGAAGCGTATAGCAAAGCCTTGCACAATTCTTTCATCAGATTATCGAAGCCCGCAAAGTACAAAACGGAATAAATTTGCATAAAATACAGACATTAGTCAACAGATAACAGACTTCAAACGTTAAACATCAAACATGGAACGTTTATACGTCAAACATAAAAAACAAAACCGAAATAAACAATGATTATTAAAACCAGTTATTCAAACACTCCGGTGTGGCGTGATGTGTATGTACACTCCATTTTGCCCGAAAAATTGCGGCCGTTGGAAGAAATAGCCCACAACCTGTGGTGGGTTTGGAATGATGAAGCCAGAGATATTTTCGAACTGTTGGATTACGAAGAATACGAGCGGACCGGGAAAAATCCCGTGGCGTTGCTTCAGAACCTGAAGACAGAAAAAACCGAAGAAATTTTACAGAATGAAGAGTTGATGTCGAAAATAGACAGGGTGTACCAATCCTATAAGGATTACCTGAATGTTCCTTTCGACAATAATCGCCCCAGTATCGCCTATTTCAGCATGGAATACGGACTGGCGCACGTGTTGAAAATATATTCGGGCGGCCTTGGCGTATTGGCCGGCGACTACCTGAAAGAAGCCAGCGACAGCCGCGTGGATATGTCTGCCGTGGGTTTCCTTTACCGACACGGATATTTCACGCAAACCCTTTCCATGGACGGACAGCAAATTGCCAACTACGAAGCGCAGAACTTTGGAATTCTCCCCATCACCCAAATTATGGACGAGAACAACAAACCGGTGATTCTGGAAGTTCCGTTCCACGACAGGATTGTTTATTCCCACATTTGGGAAGTATCGGTGGGGCGCATCAAGTTGTACCTGATGGATACCGATTTGGAACGCAACAGCGAATACGACCGTTCCATTACCTCTCAACTTTACGGCGGCGATTGGGAAAATCGCATGAAACAGGAATACCTGCTGGGAATAGGCGGTATATTGCTGCTCCAGAAGCTGGGCATCAAGAAAGATGTTTATCACATGAACGAAGGCCACGCCGCGCTTATCAGCGCCCAACGCCTGCTTCACTACGTGCAGGAAGAAAACCTGTCGTTCAACGAAGCGCTCGAAGTGGTTCGCGCATCCACGCTCTACACCGTTCATACGCCGGTTCCCGCCGGGCACGACTACTTTGAGGAGACACTGATTCGCAAATACATGGAACCGCTGATTGACAAAATAGGAATCCCGTGGCCGCAATTCATGGATATGGGGCGCGACGAGCCGGGTTCGAACGAAAAATTCTCCATGAGTGTTTTCGCTCTCAACACAGCCCAGGAGTCAAACGGAGTGAGCAAACTGCACGGATTGGTTTCGCAGGAAATGTTTCAACCCGTGTGGAAAGGATATTTCCCGCAAGAATTGCACGTGGGGTATGTAACCAACGGCATTCACTTGCCAACGTGGGCTACGTCGTCAATGAAAGCGCTTTATGCGGACAGGCTGGGGCACGATTTCTATCTCGACCAATCCAATCCCGATATATGGAGAAAGGTTTACAACATAAGCGATGAGGATGTTTGGAAACAGCGTATGCACCTGAAAGAAAAGCTTATCGATTACATTAAAAACGAATTTGTGGATGGATGGCTGCGCAATCAGGCGGAACCTTCCCGGATTATATCCATGCTGGATGAAATAAAACCCAATTCGCTGATAATAGGCTTCTCGCGCCGCTTTGCCACCTACAAGCGCGCCCACTTGCTTTTCTCCGATTTAGAAAGGTTATCGAAGATTCTTAACAACCCCGATCATCCGGTTACCTTTCTTTTTGCCGGAAAAGCCCACCCTGCCGACGGTGGCGGACAGTCGCTCATAAAAAACATTGTGGAAATTTCGCGCATGCCCGAATTCTTAGGCAAAATAATTTTCCTTGAAAACTACGATATGCGCTTGGCCAAACGCTTGGTTTCGGGCGTAGATATCTGGTTGAATACGCCCACGCGTTTGCAGGAAGCATCGGGGACATCGGGCGAAAAAGCCATCATGAACGGCGTGTTAAACCTATCGGTATTAGATGGTTGGTGGTTCGAGGGCTACGTGGAAGGCGCCGGCTGGGCGCTCACCGCGAAGCGGACTTACGAGAACCAGTCCTTTCAGGACGAACTCGACGCGTCAACGCTTTACACCATGTTGGAATCGGAAATTATTCCGCTTTATTACGCGCACAACAGCAACGGATTCTCGCCCGAATGGATTAAATACGTGAAAAAATCGATAGCCGAGATTGCTCCCCATTATACCACCAAGCGGATGATGGACGATTATTTCGACCGGTTTTACAACAAACTGGCCAACCGCTCCGGACAACTCCGCGAAAACAACTTCGCAAAAGCGAAAGAGATTGTTCGCTGGAAAGAAGACGTGGCCTCGAAATGGGACAATATGGAGGTGCTCAAGCTGGAATTTGAACCGGTGCAGGAAGTGGACATAAACAACGGCAAAGATAAAGTGTATGGCGAAGTGGTGATAGACAAAAAGGATATCGCCGCCGATTTAGGCCTCGAGTGCGTGGTGGTCGATTACGATTCTACCACCAACAAAGCCCTGTTTGTGGAAAAATACGAGTTCGATTTGGTGAAAACCGAAGGTTCGAAACTGTTTTTCCAAACCAAAGAAGCGCTCAACGATCCCGGCACGCACCAATACGCGTTCCGCGTTTATCCTAAGAATCCTGACCTGCCGCACCGCATGGACTTCGCGTATATGAAGTGGATTAGTTGACGGAAGACATTTTCCTTTAATAACACAGAACAGTAACGCATCAAACGGCTTGAGCCCGTTTGATGCGTTTTTTTGCAGAGTGGGGCCTATGGAAGATTTTCTGCCAATATGTTCCGAATGGAACGAAACTTACAAATTGAAACTCTTTTGTTCTACGAGTCTGGCAAAGTTCTGAAAGAACTTAATATTAATAACCGTGTGTGAAACGCACGGTAACAGC
>JAUNRY010000074.1 GCA_030539475.1 Bacteroidia bacterium
CTGTTGAAATTAGATAAGTTATTGAATCCACACTCGTAACAAATCTCAGATATAGAGTGAGTTGTATCTAAGAGGAGCCGTGTGGCATGCCCCAGTCTTATATCGATGATATAGTCTGTTATGGTTTTTCCCGATCGAAGTTTAAAAAAGCGGCTGAAAGCAGCGGGCGTCATGCCGGCCAGCTTCGCTAAATCCTCCAAACGGATTAATTTTTTATAATTTACGTTGATATACTCGTATATTTTTAACACTCGTCTGCTGTCGGAACTGTCATCGATTTTTGCAAAAGAAGAACTTGCCAAAGTGCGGTAATTTTCACAAACGGACAGTTCATACAGTAAGGTCAGGAATTTAATTACAGCGTAAAACCCTTCTTCTTCGGCTGCCAATTTATCCAAAATGGGATATATTTTCATAATAGCCTCCATGGGAAAACTTATTCCTTTTTTCGCGTTGTGGAGCATAGCCCTAATGCTGCCGAACTGATTCTTGTGAATGAAGTTTCCGAAGAAGATATCCGAAGAAAACTGAATGGTAATCTCTCTTATATTTCGGGAAGTGCAATTGTGTTGCTCCCAAACGTGCTCCAAGTCTGTTCCTGCTATCAACGTTAAATCGTATTTGCCTATCACTTCTACGGAATCGCCAACAATCCGCCTCACACCCTCGGCATTTTCAATGTAATTTATCTCATATTCGCTGTGCGAGTGCAGAGGATACGTAAACTCGGTTTTTCTCCTGTCAACGATGTAGAAACAATCTTTATCAGACAAAGGAGTTATTTCTCTTATGATTTGATGTGAGGGAGAAGTCATTTTTCGTTTATTTTTTCAAAAGTAATACTTTTCGGTTATTTTAACAACTTTTGCATCAGAACTTACACAACTTCATTACAAAAACATAAAATTCGTAACCCCATTCCATCCATATTTGCATTTCCGATTTTTCTTGATTTTCCCTTGCCCGAATAAAAGTTTGTTTTTTAGCCGGTTTTCTTCTTTTTTTTTTGTTATTTTGCACAACAAAATCCTTTAATAATACTTATTTATGATTCACAAATTGTCTGAACTTTCAGAAAAAGCCAGGCACAAACCGAAACAAAAAATAGCAGTTGCTGCGGCAGAAGACGAGTTGGTGCTAAAGTCGCTCAAATCGGCGGCGAAAGATGGAATTGTTATTCCTGTGCTTATTGGCGACAAAACCAACATAGAAAGAATTGCTCAATCCATCGATTTCGATGTGAGCGGTATCGAAATTGTCCACAACCACAAAGGCGCCGCCGTTTCGGCACAAATGGCCGTATCAACCATAAAGAACGGCAATGCCGAAATTCTTATGAAAGGGCTTATTTCCACGAGCGACTTGCTGAAAGCCGTTCTCGACAAAGAAAACGGCCTACGCAAGGGAGATATTCTCAGCCATGTGTCTTTTTTCGAGTCGCCACATTATCGTAAACTGTTGTGTGTTACCGATGTGGCGATGAATATCGCCCCCGATTTAAACACCAAAGTCCACATCATCAATAACGCCGTGGAAGCGTGTCACAAAATCGGGATAACACTTCCTAAGGTGGCCGTTGCCGCCGCCGTGGAAACCGTTAATCCGAAAATGGAAGCCACCGTTCATGCCGCAGAACTGAAAAAAATGCAGTGGCATGGATGCATTGTCGACGGGCCGTTCGCCATCGATATCGCGGTAGATAAGGAAGCCGCCGCGCACAAAGGCATCGAGAGCGAAGTGGCCGGCGATTGCGACATCCTGCTCATGCCCGATATAGAGGCCGGCAATGTATTTTACAAAGCGTTGAACTTTTTGGGAGGAGCCGTTTCCGCCGCCGTAATTATGGGCGCGGCGGTTCCTATCGTGCTCACATCGCGTTCCGATTCCGAAATCAGCAAGCTGTACTCCATCGCGTTGGCAGCAGCTATGGACTAAAAAATAATGAAGAAAATCTAATTTCACCTAATACTTAAAACGTTACTATTATGGACAATCAACCTCGAATTCTGGTTATTAACCCGGGTTCTACATCCACCAAAATCGCCGTTTACAAAGGCGGAGATGTAGTTTTTCTGAAAACCATTCGTCACTCGGCCGAAGAACTGAGCCCGTTCAAAAAAATTGCCGACCAGTACGAATACCGCAAAAACATCATTTACAATGAATTGAAAAATGCCGACATCCGCCTGGATCTCATAAAAATTGTTGTGGGGCGCGGCGGAATAATAAAGCCCATCGCGTCGGGAGTTTACAGAGTGAACGAAGCGATGAAAAACGACCTTCTCGAAGCGAAAAGAGGCGAACATGCCAGCAACCTGGGCGCGTTAATTGCCGATGATATTGCCAAACAGCTTCCCTCGGCGCAAGCATATATTGCCGATCCGGTGGTGGTGGACGAACTGGAGCCCATTGCCCGCTATTCGGGACATCCGCTTTTTGAAAGAGTTTCTCTTTTCCATGCGCTCAACCAAAAAGCCATTGCTCGCGGACATGCCAAATCGTTGATGAAAAAATACGAAGACATGGATCTTATCGTGGCACATTTGGGCGGCGGAATATCGGTGGGTGTGCATAGCAAAGGGCGCGTAATTGACGTGAATCAGGCGCTCGACGGCGACGGCCCCATTTCTCCCGAACGCTCCGGCACACTTCCCGTGGGCGAACTTCTGAAAATGGCTTTCAGCGGTAAATACTCATACGATGAAATGAAATCGATGGTGGTGGGCAAAGGCGGATTGTACGCCTACACAGGCCTCAACAATGCCTACGAAGTAGAAAGGGCGGCTCAGGCCGGAGATAAAAAATGCTACGATGTGCTGGAAGCAATGGCATACCAAACGGCGAAAGAGATTGGCGCCTTTTCCACCGTGTTGAAAGGCGATGTGGACGCTATTCTCATCACCGGAGGAATGGCTAACAGCAAATGGTTCTGCAATTTAATCATCGAACGCATTCATAAAATAGCGCCGGTATATGTGTATCCGGGCGAAGATGAAATGAAAGCGCTGGCGGAAAACGGCGCGCTTATTTTAAGCGGCGAAATTGAACCGAAAGAATATGTGTAGTTGGCTATTGGGTATTAGCTTTTTGCAGGACAACTTTTACAAATTTTGATGTGATCTTATTCCCAAATCCTCAATCGTAAATCGTAATTTTTTTATGTTTCTATTCAATCCCGATAACGATTTGGCATTGGCGAATTTCAACTCCAATTACACACCGCCTGCCTCGGCGTTAAAAATTGCCGGAGATTTGGCGGCATTGCCGTTGTGGTTCGCGCCCAACCACTCAAAAGTGGTGGCTGAAGGATTGGATAACGAGCATTTTTTGTCTTTCATACAGAAAAGTTTTCCGATACAATCATCGCTCATTTCTTTTTCCGATATTTCACGATTTCCGGAGGAAGAAATTATTCCGTGGGGATGGAATCCCGCGTTGAGAAAGAGGTTGTTGGATACAGGTGTTTCGGAAGAAAAACTTCCCTCAATGAATGAGTTGAAGCAATTGCGCGATTATTCGGGAAGGCAACACGCCGTGAAAATGCTGCGCGAACTGAAAATGCAACGGAGTGATTTTTGTGGAGAATCTTATTTCTTTGACAATGTTGATGATACGCAGCGGTTTTTATCCTCGCGCAGCGGAAATAAAGTGTTGAAAATGCCCAATTCCGGCAGTGGAAAAGGATTGATTTGGATTTTAGGCGATATTACCGACAAACAAACCGATTGGTGCCGCCGCGTAATTCGTGAACAAGGCGGCGTGATTGCCGAGCCGGTTCTGGAAAAAGTGCAGGATTTTGCGTTGGAGTTTTTCGCTGAAAACGGCAATGTTCGTTTTTCGGGATATTCGCTTTTCCAATCGGCGGCATCGGGTGCGTATTTGGGCAATCTTCTTCTATCCGACACCGATATTGAAAAAACGTTATCCAAATACGTATCCATTGAAACACTGCATTGGTTAAAAGCATTTTATCCGCAAAAACTTGCCGAATATTTTCCTCAGTACAACGGCTTCATCGGCGTGGATATGATGGTATGCGGAACAAAAAATAATTACCGCGTTCAACCTTGCGTGGAAATGAACTTGCGCATGAACATGGGAATGGTTGCGCGTATTTTTCACGACAAATTTGTTCATCTGCATTCATCGGGAAAATTTGTGGTAGATTTCTTCAAAAAAAGAGGCGAAGCGTTGGATTTTCAGCAAAAAATGCAAAAAAAATTCCCGCTTTCGGTTGAAAATGGAAGAATCAAGTCGGGATACTTGAATTTAACGCCAATTTCAGGAGAAACGAATTATGTGGCGTGGATGATTGTTGAGAGAAACGTATCCGAATAGCATACTTTGTTTTTATTCTCTAAAAAAGTGTATATTTGTATGGCCAAGTACGGCATAATTAATTTGTAGAATAATGAAACTAACGTTAAAACAAACGCAGGCAATAGCAACTTATTTTAAAACACAGCCGGTTTTAAGAGCTTATCTGTTTGGTTCCTACGTGAGAGGAGAAGCCAATGCCGACAGCGATGTGGATATTTTGGTTGATTTGGATTATTCGCAGCCAATTGGCTTGGAGTTCGTTCAGATGAAATTGGATTTGCAGGATATTTTGTCTAAAAATGTCGATTTGGTGTCCTCCCGTGCATTATCGAAATATATTAAGCACATTGTAGAATCTGAAAAAAAGATGATTTATGCACGTTAAAATTACCGATGAGATACGAGTTAAGCACATCATCGACGCCATTTGTGAGATTGAAACATATTCCAGAATGCCGATTTTGAAATGTTCTCATCAAACTCCATGATGTTGAATGCTACGCTTCGGCAATTGGAAGTTATTGGCGAAGCCGCCAACAAATTATCGGAAAGTTTTTTACATGCAACCAATGAAGTTCCGTGGGCAAAAATAATCGGATTGAGAAATGTGATCGTCCACGAATATTTTGGCGTTGATGACATTACTATTTGGAATATCATAAACATAAACTTGCCCGAACTCAAGAAAGTTTTGCTTCAAGATACAAAATAACAGTCTCTCAGCACTGTTGTCCTTTCAATTAAAACGCGCGGCGGCTCTACAAACCACCGCGCGAAATATGAACATGCGACTTGGAAATCGCCTCAACCACTTTTATTTCATCTCTTCCGCAAAATACTTGTAAAACAACGGAATGGTGCGTATGCCGTTGTAAAACTGCTCCAACGGATAATTTTCGTTGGGCGAATGAATGGCATCGGAGCCTAAACCAAAGCCCATCAACACGGATTTGATGCCGAGAATTTCTTCAAACGTGGCAATAATGGGGATGCTGCCGCCGGAACGAACCGGAACCGGATTTTTTCCGTAAACATCCGCATACGCCTTTTCGGCGGCTTTGTAAGCCGGCAAATCGATGGGGCAAACGTAAGACGGCCCGCCGTGCAAAGATTCCACTTTCACATTCACCGATTTGGGTGCGATGCCTTCGAAATACTCCACAAATAAGTCAGCAATTTTGTTGTGGTCTTGATTGGGAACCAACCGGGTACTTATTTTAGCGAACGCTTTGGACGGGAGCACGGTTTTTGCGCCTTCGCCCGTGTATCCGCCCCAAATGCCGCAAACGTCGAATGTGGGACGAATGCCCGTGCGCTCGTTGGTGCTGTATCCTTTTTCGCCGAAAACCTCTTCCACGCCAATCGATTCTTTGAATCCTTCGAGCGAGAACGGCGCTTTTGCCATCATTTTGCGCTCTGTGTCGGAAACTTCCACCACATCGTCGTAAAATCCGGGAATTAAAATCCGGCCGTCATCGTCCATGGTTTGCGCAATCATTTTGGCCAACACGTTAATCGGGTTTGCCACCGCGCCTCCGAATAATCCCGAGTGCAAATCCACGTTGGGGCCGGTAACTTCCACCTGCCAGTATGCCAAACCGCGCAATCCGGTGGTTATGGAGGGAACATCGGGCGCAATCATCGAAGTGTCTGAAACCAAAATCACATCGGCTTGAAGCATTTTCTTGTGTTTTTTGCAAAATTTCGGCAAGTTGGGCGAACCAATCTCTTCTTCACCCTCGATAAGGAATTTCACGTTGCACTTCAATTCACCCGATTGCACCAGGTATTCAAACGCTTTGGCGTGCATAAATCCCTGGCCTTTATCGTCATCGGCGCCGCGCGCCCAAATTTTTCCGTCTTTTACTACCGGCTCAAACGGGTCGGTTTTCCATAAATCAACGGGGTCAACGGGCATCACGTCCATGTGTGCGTAAACGAGCACGGTGGGCGCTTTGGAGTCGATAATTTTTTCGCCGTACGTTACCGGATTTCCGTCGGTTTCAAACACTTCGGCTTTGTCGGCTCCTGCGGCAAGCAAAATTTCTTTCCATTTTTCGGCCGCTTTGTACATATCCGGCTTGTGCTCCGGTAAAGAAGATATGGAAGGGATACGGATTAGTTCAAAAAGTTCGTCCAAAAATCGTTGTTTGTGGGTTTCCACATAGTTGCTAATTTCTTGCATAATTTAGTTAGTTTTAGGGTTTGGGTGTAAAATTAGCTTTTTTCTGTCAATTTTTGGGCATAGATGTTGAAAAAATTATACACTTTCCCTCTTATGGTTTTTTTTGGTTAACTTTGCAATGCTAATCCAAATAAAAAACATTATGAAAGAAACATTTGCCGCACTAACCATTATTGTAATTTTCAGCTTACTTTCCTGTCAGCCTGTGAAAACGGAAAAAAAGCCTGAAATATTTATTACGGAAATGAAAACAAACGAAGTTATTTCACAATTGACCGATTCATTGGGAAGCGAATCAACCTTCCGCATCGAACGCGGGGTGAATCAGGTTGCCAATCTCTGGCGCGAATCAGACGGAACGCCCGATGACTTTGCCCAGTTTTGCAAAGAAAATTTCGCTGCCGATACCGCCCGGCTAAACATGCTTTTCAGCACTTTGGAGCGAAATTTTGAGGTGTTTGACGGTTTTTTCCACCAAATGGATGTGGAACTTAAAAAACCCCTGCAACTGGAGGGCGACGATATTACGCCCGTTGACTTAATGTTCGGCAGCTACAATCCTTCGGCACATTTGGGCGACGACTTGTATGCCAACAAAATAGCTTTCCTCACGGCGCTGAATTTCCCGTTTTATTCTTTGGAAGAAAAAACCGAATTGGGCGAAAAATGGACAAGAAAAGAGTGGGCATACGCGCGAATGGGCGACCGCTTTATCACCCGCGTTCCGGCAGGTATTCAGCAACAGATTTCGAAAACGCTCACCGAAGCCGATGCCTATATATCGGATTACAACATTTATATGGGAAACCTCCGTAACGACAACGGCGAACAACTCTTTCCCGACGGAATGAAGCTGATTTCGCACTGGGGATTACGCGACGAACTCAAATCAAACTATGCCGATAGCCTGCGCGGACTTGAAAAACAACGCATGGTGTACGGCGTGATGAAACGGATTATCGACCAAACCATTCCGCAACAGGTAATAAATAACGATAAATTCACGTGGAATCCGCTCGCGAACAAACTTTTCGAAAACAACGCCGAAGTTGCTCCCACGCCCGAACCCGATACCCGATACGAAACTTTTCTCGGTAATTTTCACGCCATGCGCCGGCTGGATTCCTACAACACGCATTATCCCACGCAACTTTCGCGCGCTTTCGACGCCACTATGGAAATTCCGCAAAAAGATGTGGAAACGCTCTTCAAAGGCTTGCTTTCTTCGCCCGAAGTGAAAGAAGTGGCGGCATTCATCGAAGCGCGTTTGGGCAGAAAATTAGAGCCGTTTGATATTTGGTACAACGGGTTCAAAGCCCGCGGCGGCGTACCCGAAGATGAACTTACGGCCATCACATCCAAAAAATACCCAAATCCGGCCGCACTCGAAAAAGATTTACCCAACATTCTCGTGAAACTCGGCTGGACACCACACAAAGCGCAGGAAATTGCGTCACTCATCGTGGTGGATCCTTCCCGAGGAGCGGGGCACGCTTGGGGTGCTACCATGCGCAACGATGTTTCCCGCCTGCGCACCCGCATCGGTGCCGATGGAATGGACTACAAAGGATATAACATTGCCGTGCACGAATTCGGGCACAATGTGGAACAAACCATCACCATGAACGATGTGGATTTTTATACGCTCACCGGAGTTCCCAACACCGCGTTCACCGAAGCGGTAGCTTTCCTTTTTCAGAAACGCGATTTGGAACTTTTGGGACTAAGAAATCCGAATCCGGAAGACGAGTATTACCTAGCGCTGGACAACTTTTGGTCAAGTTACGAAATTATGGGTGTTTCGCTGGTGGATATTCGGGTGTGGGAATGGCTTTACAATAATCCCGGCGCCACACCCGCGCAATTGAAAGAAGCGGTGATGAATGCCGCCAAAGATGTATGGAACACGTATTATGCCGATGTGTTGGGCGGAAAAGACGAAACGCTGCTTGGCATTTATTCGCATATGATAGATTATCCGCTTTATCTGCCCAATTATCCCATGGGGCATCTTATCGATTTTCAAATCGGCCAACAGGTGCGCGGTAAAAATCTCGCCGATGAAATGGACCGGATGTACACCCAGGGCAGGATAATTCCGCAATTGTGGATGAAAAACGCCGTTGGCTCCGGCATATCCATCGAGCCGCTCTTAGCGGCCACTAAAGAGGCGTTGGAGGTTTTAAACAAATAATTTATGTAAAAATCGGTATTGCTTGCGGTAATTATGTACCTTTGCGGTGTAAAATAACCCCAGTTAATTATGAAAAAATTAAACATTCTATTTTTGGGAATTATTGCCGTAACATTGATTGGCTGCACTAACACGAAACAAAGAACGACAGACAGCACTGCTCCCGATATGCACACATCGGAAATGGTTCTGGACTATCACGGTGTTTATGAAGGAACGCTCCCCTGCGCCGATTGCGAAGGCATTAAAACCCAACTCACAATTAACGATGACAACACTTATGTGCTGAAAAGTGAATATCTGGGCGAAGAAGATGCCAAGTTCGAAGATAAAGGCGCCTACTTCATCCAAGACGGAGAAATATTGGTAACCCAAGATGAGGACGGACACCAACTTTATTACAAATTACAGGAAAACAGCCTTGCTCTGCTGGATGACAATAAGAAACTGATTGAAGGAGACATGGCTTCTTTATACATTCTTACAAAAGTACGATAAGACTTCATTATAAAGCCGGCATAAAATTCGGCTTTACAAGGAAAGATGCCGGAGTGGTCGATCGGGGCGGTCTCGAAAACCGTTGTACTCGCGAGGGTACCCAGGGTTCGAATCCCT
>JAUNRY010000328.1 GCA_030539475.1 Bacteroidia bacterium
TCGTGATTGATTTTAGTTGAATAGCTTTGGCAGCTTCGTTTTTCTTCTCGTCCACCACTTTGGCGTAAATTTGTGTTGTTTTCACGTTGGTGTGTCCCAACATTTTGCTCACGGTGTAAATATCGGTTCCTTTTGCCAATTGTAAGGTGGCGTAAGTATGTCTAAATGAATGGAATGTAATTCGCCGATGGATTCCGGCAGCTTTTATCCAGCGTTCGAGTGGTTTCGAAATCCAAGCAGGGTCGGGTAGATCTTCAAAAACCAAATTGTTGCCATCAAGTCGTTTGCCACAAAGCTCGTAGGCTTGGTTTGAAATGGGCATATACTCCACGCCTTTGGTTTTTTGCTGTGTGAAATTTAGGCGGAAATTATCTCCATCTTTTTGAATTTCATGCCATTTTAATTTCTGAATATCACTGTGCCGAAGTCCGGTTAATGCTGAAAACAAGGCAGCTCGTTTTAGTACATCCCGTTCGCACGGCGTTTCAGCCAGTTTATTGAGTTCGTCTGATGTTAGATATTCTCGTCGCGTTTCCTGTTCTTGAATTCCCTTAATTTTCGCGGACAAATCATTAGTTAAATAACCATCGATAAATGCTTGTTTCAGCGCAGCTTTGAAAATGGAAAAATAGGTTGCTGATGTGTTTTGCGAAAGTGTTCCTTTCCGGTTTCCTCCCCGAGGAGCATTCATTAAATAGCGTTTGAATTCTTCTGCAAAACGGATGTCAATATGTGAAAACGGCAAGTTGTCGCCGATAAACTGCTTCAAAAAGTGAATGGTTCGCTGCCAATTTGTAAGGATTGACTGTGAACTGTTTGAATGCCGCTTGACGGTGATTTTCTTGAAATATTCAATAAAATTCTGCTGCAAACGTTCTTGCTGTTCGGCCTGTGCCATTTCGGTATCACTGTATAAACCAACATTGTCAAATTCTTTTTGTCGTACTTTCCGCACTCCATCGGCATAGAGCATCGTTTCTTGGTCTATTTCGCTCTTGCAAATAATCACACCGTTGTCGTCTCGCTTCGGTTTGTAGGATTTACTTCCGTCTGCTTCTGTTCGTGCCGGACGTCGCTTATCCCACTCAATGCTGGTTACGCTTCTATTGAGGTATTCTCTGACCCGCTGAGGCTTGTCATTCCCCGGCGTAAAAACCGGATAACTTTCAATGTAAACATACCATTCTTTGTGAAGTTCTGACTTTCGCAATCTGACGGTCGCTTTTGGGTGGGTTAATTTTTTCATTGCATCGGCGTTTTATTGTTTTGAGAACACGTTATCAATAAGTTCTTTTGGCACATACACATATTTTCCTTCTTGTATTTTGGGAATGCTGTTGCGTCTGATTACTTTGCTAACCGTGCTTGGCGATACGCCGAATTTCTCCGACACTTCGTTTATCGTATAACATTCCTTTTTAGTATATTGCACTTTTATGGGTTTGTTTGTCGGTTCTTTTGGCAATTCCACAGCGGTAAAAATAGCTTCCAAATCTTTGCGACTAACTCTTGTTAATCGTTGTCCGAAGTTGTGGGCAGGAATTTTTCCGGCTTTGATTAGACGGTGAACCGTATTTTTGGAAATTCCAAAAAGAACAGTTGCTTCTGTAACAGAAATAAATGGACGCGTTTGAGCTTGGGCAA
>JAUNRY010000329.1 GCA_030539475.1 Bacteroidia bacterium
TGCCGCAGGCGACTAAATCGCCTACGGTTATGGAAATATGGCTTTCCAAGCCTATTGGGTAGATTTCTCCTTCCAGTCGAAATGACGTAGCAATCTTTCTTCTTTGGGCGGGGATGAGGCTGTATCAAAAGCAACAAGGTATTCTAAGTAACTTACAAAGTTAAACTCTTTTGCTCGATGAGTTTGCCAAAGTTCTGAAAGAACTTAATTGAATAACCGTGTGTGAAACGCACGGTATTGCCTCGCCCCGCACTGCGTACGGGGTTATTCATATTCAGTCCCATACGGGACAAAATCAGGACAAATTACTTCAATTTCAAAGTTGATTGTCACCTCGACGAAGGAGAAGTCTCACCCACTTATCATCCTAAGCGAAGGAGAGGCCTCACATCATCCACTTTTCATTCCTACCGAATGGGAGGGGCTACTCAAAGAAGCAATTCAATTCATTCAACTGCGTGCCTGTGGCAGATTCGAACGGATTCCAAGGCCGACTCCGGCGTGCATTTCTCCGGCCGGACGCCCGAGCGGATACAATCTGTAAAATAATAGAGCTCATCGGCAAAGCCCTGGTTGGCATCACCGCCGGAAACCACGGTGGTGTCGGTATCGGTGGTTACTTGTATGGTGTGCGGATCGAGCGACGAATAAAAAACGCTGGCGTTTTCAAATCGCGCGCTGAACGAGGCCTGAAACGGATAAGCCGCATGGAACGTGTTTCCACCGTCTATTTTAACAATTACATTTGATGGGTTGTATTTCCACAAGGCGCTTATGTAGTCGTGATGGCTTAATTTGCCCGGCAAAACCTGCGCCTCGATAGTGTTGGGGACGCCGCAAACCCACTGGGCAAAATCAATATCGTGGATAACGAGGTCGAACAAGGCTCCGCCCGACGAGCCGAAATCTTTTTGCCGATCTTTCCACTGTCCCCATGCGGGAATGCCGGTGAAACGCGACAGTTTTAGAAATTCGAGTTGCCCAAATTCCTGCGTATCAATCCATCTTTTCAGCGTTTCGTAGGCGGGCATAAACCGCACTACGTGCCCCACCATCAATACTTTGTTTTGAGACCGTGCCAGCTCAATCAACTGTTCTCCTTCTTCCACGTTTAAGCAGAAAGGTTTTTCCACAAAGACATTCACTCCCGCTTCCAGCGCCATTTTCGCCATTTCGAAATGCAGGGCGGTATGAACGGCAATGATGCAGGCATCGGGTTTTTCCGCCTGCAGGCATTCGGCCAGGCCGGAATAGGTTTTCACTCCCGCGAGTTGATCGGCCTCGATGCTTTCGGTGGAGAAATTGCCGGATTGCTCGTTCAGTTTGTCAAGGATATTATCGGGAACCCTGTCCACGATAGCTTTTAAATGGAGATTGGGATTTTTTAAGATATTCAGCGTGTGGGTCATTCCCATAAACCCGAAACCAACAACTACGATGTTCATAGATTATATGTTTTAAATGTGACTAATCTTGCAAAGGGCGTTGAGCGCCGGGATAAAAGAGACGGGGCGACTCGGCAACTTGGCGATAAGAAGGCGAAAAATTCATTAGGCGTCTTTGCCGGACATCTTTTCACCGGTAATCCTCCGTCATCCGTCCTCCATCATCCGTCATCCGACATCCGCCACCCATCATTTCCC
>JAUNRY010000075.1 GCA_030539475.1 Bacteroidia bacterium
ACAGCCTCTTTGTTTTTTATCCCTACAATTCCCTTATCTTTATATTCCTGAACCAAACCGCGTAACCGTGGTCTTGCAGCCCGATGTAACCTTCTTTGGAAATTCCTTCCTTAAATCCGGGGAAGTTTTTGAACTTGCTGTTCTCCACCATCCTGTCCCAATCTCTTGACCACAACGTGTATTCCACTACTTTCTCGCCGTTTTGGGTGTGGGTAACTTTGCCTTTATCCACACGAATTACAATGTTGTTCCATTGGCCGTGCGGATTTACGGTTTTCGGGTCTGCGGGCAGCATATCGTAAAGCGAGCCTGCCAGGTGGGTATCTATTTTGTTGTCGCTGGCATACTCATTGTCGAGAATCTGAACTTCGGGAGCAGAACTAAAAACAGCTCGCCCTTTTTCTTCGCGAACGTTGTAGAAAATTCCCGAATTGGCTTCTTTTTCAGCTTTCCAGTCGATAGACAATTCAAAATTCCTGAACTTTTGCGGAAAATAAATCATGTCGCCGCCTACGCCTTGCCCGCGCTTGGCATTTTCGGCCTTAAATACTTTCATTGCTCCGTCTTCAATTACCCAGTTATCGGGAACGCTGTTGCCGTTGTACTGGCGCCATCCGGTAAAATCTTTTCCGTTGAACAAAAGTGTCCAGCCTTGTTTTTCTTCCTTACTTGTCAATTCGTTCACTTTTGCCGAGCGCGTTGCGCCGCAGGAAAGCAGGAAAAGAACCGATAATACATACATCCATGTTGTTTTCATTTTCGTAAATTTTTTAGTGATTATTTAAATTAATTGATTGTTCGCTTGTGCCTTATCTTGATTTCAAATGCTTTTGCCGGATTTTCTTCGAGCAACAACCGCGTTTCTTCGTGTGTAAAGCCACTGTCCAGCAAAGCCGGAACAAGTTTTTTGAAAAGCGTGGTAAATCCGCGGGCCTGTCCGCCTTCGGGTTGAGCCGGATCGTACCAGCCGGCATCGTGCGATAAGAGAACTTTGTGAAGAAAACCGGCGTTTTTCAATTCTTTTATCATGCGGACGTAATCCGACACATTTTCGTCGCTTAAGCCGTCCAGGCTCACCCATGCGCCTTTTCGAGCGGCTTCGATGCGCTTTTCGGAATCGTTTTCGGCCTGAGCGTGCACCCAGATAAAGGCGTCGGGCGAAACACCTTCTTTCTCCAATACGCCTATTTGTTCAAACGCGGGAACCGCCGGCCCGGTGTGCGACGCGATTACCAATCCGGTTTGCAGGTGCGCTTTGGCTGCCGCCGATATCAGTTTGGCGTGCATTTCCGATAAATTTCCGCCGTTTACGCCTATTTTTATAAATCCCGGTTTAATACCGGTTTCGTCAATTCCGTTGTTCCATTCTTCAACCCAGCGTTCAGCTAATTGTTCGGCGGTTTCATCAAAAGCGAAAGCGGGAATATACTTGTTATCCACCGCGCCGTAGAATCCGGTATTGGTGATGATATTCACTCCCGACAACTCCGATAATTCCTGCAACAGAAGCACATCGCGGCCTAAATAACCGGGGGTGCAATCCACAAAAATATTGCAACCGGACTCCTTGGCTTCAAGCAAAAATGGCAGCATTTTTTGAATGACTTCTTTTCTGTCCCATCTTTCAGAATGGATAGAATCTGCACCGATAAAATCGACTAAAACATGTTCGTGTGTGAGAAACGAACCCGCGGAAGAAGATGATATTAAACCGTTTACAGTCATGATTTGGCCATTATTTTCGGATGAATTGCAAGCCGATATCAAGAATAAGACGAGGAAAATCAGCATTCTTTCGGGATTAAATTTCCACATGACTTATACGAATTGAATGTTTTTTAATTAATTCCACAAATTTAAACAAAGAAAACGGGATTCTACTCCCGTTTTCCCAACTTTTTCATCCGGTAAAGAAGTTAATGGTGCGCATGTTCTTCGCCACTGTAAGAAATTTCAATTTCGCGCGCTACAAACGATTCGTTTCCGGCCTCGTCCGTACAATAAATAATGAAATGGTAATGTCCTTCCTTAACGGGTTTTCCTCCTATTTCCGACGGAATCACCATGTGATGATGGTGTAAATTTGCTTGTTTTTTCCCTAAAACGGGTTCGTCGCCCAACTTTATGAAATCGGCTTCCACCCATGTTTTCTCGAAAGCAACGGCATCGGCGGTGGTGCGTGTTGCGGCGCTGTGGCTGTGTCCGTCGAACGCTCCGTGAATATTTATTTTATACGATTTCAATGCAACATCATCCGTCAACACCGCATCGAAATGAATATCGGACCCTGGCTTAATTACTTCTCCTTCTGCCGGAGCAACCAGATTAATTGTGGGTTTTGCATTATCTAAAACTGTTTTTTCGCACGACGTAAAAGTGAATATACTCATCGCGAAAACTGAGGCTAATAACATTTTCTTCATTTGTTAATAAAATTTAGTAATTGGTTTTAAAAAGGGATTTTAAGAATAAACTGAATATTTCGTCCCGGTTCGGGGACGTTTAATTTTCGATAAAAACTCAAGTGATTGTAAAACGGCGTGTCCAAGAGGTTTTGCACTTGAAAATCGGTAAAAAACCGGAAATTGCCGGCTTTCCAGTTCATGCTGCAAAGCACGTTGAAAAGCGATGCGCCGGGCGTTTCGTCTTCGTTGTTCGAAACTCGATTTTGCCGCAATACGGTCTGATTTTCCACGCTGACGGAATACTGCATCAAGGCGCCTTTTCCGTGATTGGAGTATGTAACCGACGTCAGTAAATTAGCGGGCGGCGAAAACGGCAGCGGGTATCCGCTATCGATATTGCGGTTGTACACGTACTCGAAACTCGTTGTCAGCAAAAGGCTTTCCGCGAGGCGATAGGCAATTTCGGCTTCGCCGCCGGTTAAAAACACAGGCGACTGCGTGTATTCATAAATCTGTCCGGTGTGCGGCAATACAGACCATTGTCCGGTGGGATTCAGGTAAATATAGTTGGGGAAATAAGCCGTAAACTGATTGAGCAATAAACTCAACCTATTGATTTTTAATGAGTAATCCAAATCCAACTGCCATCCTGTTTCCGGATTCAATTCATTGTTTCCTTTTTCGTGCCGGAAAGCGCCGTGGTGCACTCCGTTTGAGGCCAGTTCGTTGGCTGTGGGAAAGCGGAAACTGCGTCCGATATTCACTTTCAGCGAGTTTGCGGTATCCAAATCATAGGCAACACCCATTGCCCCGGAAAACGAATGAAAATTTTTATTTAATGCGTCGGCACGCTGCGCGTAAAATGCAGCGTCGCTTTCGTTGTAGCCGCTAAGTTTCAAGTAATCCGCCAGCGTTTGGTCATAGAAACCATGGATATTGAGCCTTCCGGCATCGTAGCGCAAACCGCCGGTAAGCACCAGTTTTTGAGAAACTTTATACGACGAGGCTGCGAAAAACCCGGCAGTATAACGCTCAAAATCAGGCATTAGGAAAGAATATCCTCCTACCCTGTTTTGTTGAATTTCGGTGGAAAATCCCACCGTTTTTGTCCAAAGCGCATCTTTGCCGAACATCATTTTTGCGTTGGCGGAAAACGTATTCAGCAAAAAGCTTAATTCCGTATCGGGATTGGATTCGGGAACGTTTTGATTGCTATAATGCGTGTGGAATTTCGACATTTCGGCACGGCTGTTTTGCTGAAACCCCGCGTCGATATGCAGCGATGAGTTGTTAAAACCGATTTCGGTGGCGTTCGATACCTTGAAATGGTTGGAGGTGTTGTACGGAAACTCAATGTTGAAGCGACTTCCGTCCGGTGTTAAACGATTCAAATCGGGAATGCCGTGCGAACCGGGGAAAAATCCGTTTTTGGAGAAAGTATTGGACAGGTGCATCCACGAACTCACGTTCTCCAAGCCGTAATTCAGCGATAACGAAGCGTTTAATTCTCTTCCCGCCGTATTTTTCAACCTTCGGTTATGGATGGGCATTTTCCACGTAAGATAAGTAACCGTATCGGCCGGAACGCGATAATCGGCAAAAGTTTGTGCCGTGAGCCGCCCGCGAACGAACCAGTTCCCGCGTTTGACGCTCGTCATGGCCGTAATCCCCATCAAGCTGTTGTTGGATTTTGCAATGAGCGAAACGTCGCCCCACGTAATGTTTTCGCGGGGAACATCCATCGGAAGAATTTCGATAACGCCGCCAATGGCATCCGATCCAAAGAAAAGTGACATCGGCCCTTTGTGGATCAACACTTTGTCCACATCGTACTGATCGATATCCAATCCGTGGTCGGCTCCCCATTGCTGATTTTGCTGAATAATTCCTTTGTCGGACACGGCAACCCGGTTAAAACCCAATCCGCGGATAACGGGTTTTGATGCACCCGCCCCGATATCCATCGACGAAATTCCCGGCAGTTTTGCCAATGAACTCGAAAAGTTGGCCGAATTGTTTTTCAGAAAAAAAGAGCGCCCAATCTCCTTTGCCGAAATAGCGGAAGGCAACGCGGTTTTGTCGTTTTTTCCGCTCACAACCACTTCTTTCAGCGAAAAATAAACCGGCTCCAGGTGAAAATGCAGGGTTGTATCGGATTTCAGGTGAATTTCTTGCGAAAACGGTTCGTAGCCAACGAAACTAATTTGTAGGGTATATTTTTCATTTTCACTTAAATCGATATTGAAATTTCCGTCTTTATCGGAAACAACTGCCATTTCCTGCGGCTTTAGCACAACGGCAGCGGCGGGAAGCGATTCGCGGGTAAGAGCGTCGCAAACGTATCCTTTTAGCGTAACCGACTGGGAATATGACAATAACGAACTCGCGGCGAAAACCGCAAGCAAAACAATCTTTTTCATACGTGGGAAAACGGGGTTCAATTGCAGGCGGCGCAAAGCCCCTCTACAACCATGGAAATGTTGTGGCGGACAAAACCTTGCGGTAATTCGATATCCAGCCGAATTTTATTTTGCAGGCAAAAAACTTCGTCGCACTTGCCGCAGTGGAAATGGGAATGAATATCTTGCTCGTGCCCCAGATGGCGCGATATGGCGTATTTGGTGGTGTTATCTTGCAACACAATTTTGTGAATGGCGCCGGCATCTTCCAGCGTTTTGAGCGTTCGATAAAACGTAACTCTATCGAAAAGCCCGGGGTACGAAACTTTCATCTCGCTTTCGGCTAACGCCGTTCGACTTTCTAACAACTCGCTGAGTATTAGTTTCCGGCAGCCGGTACTTTTCAAATTGTGTTGGTGGAGAATATCTTCAACTGTCATAATGCAATCTTTATACAAATGCAACAATGATGCAAATGTAATACAGTTTCGATTAACAGCAAAAAACAATTGGAAGTTTTAGGTTTTTTTAAGGGAATAAGAAAGTTTGTTTGCTTGTCGTTCAGTTATTTCGTCTTTTCCAGCCATTTATTTGCCAATTCCTCATCGTATCCTAACTGCTTGGCTTTTTCGAAATCGGCTTTGGCGGCAAATTTATCGAATTGGTCGAGCCGCAGTCGTCCGCGCAGGATATAAAAGTACGGATTATCGCGCTCTTCGCTTTCTATTGCCTGTAAATCGGCGGCAGCCCTGGAAAATCGGTCGGTATTCACGTAACATTCGGCACGGTTCAGGTAAAAAGTGGAATTTGTTTCGGCTTCGGTATCGATTATATCGGTGTAAACTTTTTCGGCTCCGTGCCAGTCGTCGTTCAGTTTAAAAAGGAGCGCTCGGCTGAGCTTGGTAAACAGGTTTTGGGAATCGATAGCTGCGCAAGTTGTGAAATCGGTTTCTGCTTTTTCGCGGTTTCCGTTTTCCAGAAACAACAATCCGCGCCGGTAGTAAGCTTCCACATTTTCGGGGTCTTGCGCGATAATGGCGTTGTAATCTTCCATTGCTTCATTGTATCGCCCCAACTCCACCAACAACGATGCCCGGTTGTGAAGCAGCAATACTTTATCGGGGATGTTGGCACTGGCAGCGGTAAACGAAATATATGCATCATCCATCAACCTCAACTGACGTTGTATGATTCCCAGATTCAACAGCAGTACGGCATTGTTTTCGTTGGCCGGATCGAGTTTCATAGCGCTTTGCAAAGCAAACATGGCGCTATCGAGCCGGTTGTTTTCGATGTGTTTTGCCGATTTATCAATCCACCCGAAATACGTGTTGTCTTGTGCAGTTACACACATGCAGCAAAGCGTTGCCAATAAACTCAGTAAATATTTCATTTCTATAATATAATCAAGTAAACGACAAAATTACTCCATTTTTCGTAACTTTGTCCTCCTATTTTAATTAAAAGAACAAAACATGCTATTAAATATCTTTAACTCAACCGATTCAACCTTTGTTAACACGGGAGAAAGAGCTGCCGAATTGATTAAGCAAGGGCGGTTTGAAGATTTGGCGCATCACTTGGTTACGTGGGGAATTGATTTTCTGGGCAAGATTGTTGCAGCGCTTGTTATCTTTTTTATCGGCCGATGGCTTATTCGGGTAATACGGAAACTGGCGGATAAAATTATGACGAGAAGACAAATGGATATTGCCCTGCAGGGATTTATGAAAAATGTACTTGATTTTTTTCTGTACCTGCTCCTTATCATATTTATTATTAACATTGTAGGCGCTCAAACTATTTCTATTGCCGCGCTTATCGGCGCCGCGGGTTTGGCGGTGGGCTTGGCCGTAAAAGACAACCTGGCTAATTTTGCCGGCGGGGTTATGTTGCTTTTTAACAAACCGTTCAGAATTGGCGACTACGTAGAGGCGCAAAACCTGGCCGGAACGGTTCAAAGTATCGGCATTCTTTATACCACGCTTACAACTGCCGATAACAAAACCATTTACATCCCCAACGGGCCGTTGTCAACCGGCAACATCATCAACTACAACACACAGATAACCCGAAGAATAGAAATTACAATCAATATTGAATACGGAACCGATGTGGCTGTGGTAAACAACATGCTGCTCGAAATTGCCCGCGCACATCCGCAAGTGCTGGAAATTCCGGAACCTTTTGCGCGGATGACCAAAATGAACGAACATTCCATCGATTTCACGCTTCGCGTTTGGGTAAACCGGAACAATTTTTGGACTGTTACGCACGATTTAAACGAAGAGATATACAAGCAGGTGAACGAGAGAGGATTGGTGATTCCGTTCCCGCACATGACCGTACATTTGGAAGATTCGGAAAAAGCTGAAAGCAACTAAATTATGCCCACGTCGAACCGTATAATCCTGCACGAAAATTTAGCGCGGTTGAGCAGGAACCAAGCCGAAAAAATAAGGAAAGAGCTGTTAGCCAACAGCTTTTTTCGATTATTGGTGTTTATAATTGGAGCTGTTTCCGCTTATTTCTGGGCGGTAAAATCGGTGTGGTTTCTGGCGCCGCTTTTGGCAGCTACAGCCGTTTTTCTGATGCTGCTGCGCCGCCATGCCCGGTTATCGCAAGCGAGAGAGCGTGCCGAAACAACGCTGAAAATTGCCGAAGATGAGCTGAAAGCGTTCCGATACGATTTTTCGCCTTTCGACGGAATGAACGAGCGAATAAACCCGGCACACGATTTTAGTTTCGATTTGGATGTTTTCGGCAACGGTTCCATTTCGCAAATCGTTAACCGCACTTCGCTCATTATGGGCAGGAAATGCCTGGCCGATATGTTGGAAAATCCGCTGACGGACAAAGAAAATATTGTTGCGCGTCAGCGCGCGGTTGCGGAACTTGCCCAACAAGAAGATTTTTGTTTGGAATTTAGGGTTACGGGCAGTTTATCGGGAAACGCCATTTCGGATGCCGATGAAGCGCGGCGCAAGTTCGCGAAAAAAGCAACGTTCAAAAACAAATCGGTTTGGAAAGTTTTAACCGTTGTGGTTCCGGCGGCTTACGCCCTGTATTTCGGGTTGTTGGCGCTGGGCGCGGTATCGTCATCGAAACTGCTGCTCGTTTACCTGACAACGCTCGGGGTTTCATCCATTCCTTTCAAAAAAGTGAAATCGTTGTGGATGGCTTTCGATAAAAAATCAAAAACACTCTCGGCCTATTCCCGTTTGTTCGCGCTGATGGAAAACACGAAGTTCGAGAGCAGGTTGCTTCAGGAATTGCAACGCAATATGTTGGGAGAGAAACCGGCATCGCGAGAAATCAGGAAATTGGCGGGTTACATCCGAAATCTCGACTCGGCATTCGCCTTTCCCGTGTTGCTTATCGTGAATCCGCTGTTTTTGTGGAACGTGGTCTACGCGCTGAAAATAGAGAATTGGTTAGACAAAAACAGTGCGAAAACGCACAGCTGGTTTTCAACGCTGGCAGAATTTGACGCGCTTGTTTCGTTGGGGACTTTTGCAGCGAATCATCCGCATTTTTCGTTTCCCGAAATTTCCGATGCGTTTTGTTTTTCCGGCGAAGCGTTGGGACATCCGCTCATTCCGCACGAAAAATCGGTAAAAAACAACGTGCGTATTTCCCGGAAGCCCTATTTCATGGTGGTTACCGGCGCCAACATGGCGGGCAAAAGCACTTACTTGCGAACCGTGGGTGTAAACCATTTGCTGGCAAGCATTGGCGCGCCGGTTTGTGCCGAAAGCCTGACGTTTTATCCCGGACGGCTGCTTACCAATTTGCGTACGTCGGATTCGCTGGTGAACAACGAGTCGTACTTTTTTGCCGAACTCAAACGCTTGAAAATGATTATAGAAAGTTTGCAATCGGGCAACAACGGGTTGTTTATTATCCTGGACGAAATCCTGAAAGGAACCAATTCCGAAGACAAGCAAAAAGGCTCACTCTCACTGATGAAACGCCTGGTGCAACTGGGCGGCAGCGGAATTATCGCGACGCATGATTTGGCTTTGGGAAACCTCGAAAACGAATTTCCGGAAGCGGTAAAAAACTTTCATTTCGAGGCCGATATTTCAGGCAGCACGCTTGCATTTACGTACAAACTGGAAGAAGGCATCGCGCAAAACATGAACGCGAGTTTTTTGATGAAGAGCATGGGAATTGTGGAGTAAGATATGCCCAAAACAATACCTTGATTTCCTTAAAAGGAAACCATTATTACTCTGTATATTTGTCAATTACAACTACTTAATCTCTTCCATTTGCTCGTCCAGCCAAAGCGATAATTCTTCTTTGGTTTTACCGGTTTTTTCTTGTAACCGCCCCAAAAGTTCGTCTTCTTTGCCTTCGATGTACAACAAATCATCGTCGTTTAAATCGGCCCATTCTTGTTTGGCGCGTCCTTTGAGTTGGTTCCAGC
>JAUNRY010000076.1 GCA_030539475.1 Bacteroidia bacterium
ACAAAAAAATAAGTAAGAATAATGGCAAAAGAATCAATGAAAGCCCGTGAGGTGAAAAGAGCAAAGATGATTGCACGCTATGCCGAAAAGAGAGAGAAGTATTTGACTGAAGGTGATTACGAAGCTCTTCAAAGTATTCCTAAAAATGCATCGCCCATCCGTCTACACAATCGTTGTAATATCACTGGACGTCCAAAGGGTTATATGCGCCAATTTGGATTATCGCGTATTCAATTTAGAGAAATGGCATCGAAAGGGCTTATTCCTGGAGTAAAAAAAGCAAGTTGGTAAATTTAGTATTTTAGCTATTGGCTTTTACAGCTGATAGCTAAAACTAATATACCATTAGCAATATAGTATATAATAAATATTGTCCCGATAGTCGGGATCAATTTAAATTTTTTTATAATGACAGATCCAATAGCAGATTATTTGACGCGGTTGAGAAATGCCATCCTTGCAAAGCATCGGGTGGTACAAGTTCCCGCTTCAAACTTGAAAAGAGATATCACAAAGATTCTCTTTGAAAAAGGCTACATCCTTAATTATAAGTTTGTAGAAGACGGACCGCAAGGCTCAATCATGATTGCCTTGAAATACGATCCGGTAAATAAAGTGAACGCGATCAAGAAACTGATCCGCGTGTCGTCGCCAGGGTTACGTCAGTATGCAGGCTATAAAAGCATGCCGCGCGTACTGAACGGTTTGGGCATTGCCATATTATCTACTTCACAAGGAGTAATGACCAATAAAGAAGCTGCCGCCCTTAAAATAGGCGGTGAAGTATTGTGTTACGTATATTAATTTCAGAAGGAGAAGAATAATATGTCAAGAATAGGAAAATCACCCATAACATTGCCTTCCGGCGTTGCAGTAACGGTGGGAGAAGACAATTTAATTACGTTGAAAGGCCCCAAAGGAGAACTCACGCAACACGTGAACCGGGATCTGAAGGTAGAGGTTGAAAACGGAATTTTAACCGTTGAACGCCCCACCGATGAAAAAGAACACAGAGCCATGCACGGTTTATACCGTTCGTTGATAAACAATATGGTGATTGGCGTTTCGGAAGGATTTAAAAAAGAACTGGAACTGGTGGGCGTTGGATACCGCGTAACCAACAACGGACAGCTTCTGGAACTATCGCTTGGTTTTACGCACAACATATACTTGGAATTGCCCAAGGAAGTGAAAGTAGAAACCAAGATGGAAAGAAACAAAAATCCGCTCATTATTTTAGAGTCTGCCGACAAACAATTACTCGGACAAGTTTGTGCTAAAATTCGCTCGTTCCGCAAACCGGAGCCCTATAAAGGCAAAGGTGTCAAGTTCGTAGGCGAACAGCTCCGCCGCAAATCGGGTAAGACCGCAGGATAATAATTTACGTAAACAGAAAATCGCTATGTTAACAAAAACAGAAAGAAGATTAAAGATAAAAACCCGTGTTCGCGGCAAAATCAGCGGAACCGCAGAGTGCCCGCGTTTGTCCGTGTTCAGGAGCAATAAACAAATATACGCACAAGTAATAGACGATGTTAACGGAGTTACGCTGGCGTCGGCTTCCTCGTTGAAAGTGGATGAAAAACTTCCCAAAAAAGAAATGGCTGCCAAAGTGGGCGAAATGATTGCCGCCAGCGCCAAAGAAGCCGGAGTAGAGAAAGTAGCATTCGACAGAAGCGGTTACTTGTATCACGGACGTGTAAAAGAACTGGCTGATGCCGCTCGTAAAGGAGGACTTAAATTTTAAACAACTATGACAGGAACAGATAAAAGAGTAAAATCTACCAACGATTTAGAGTTGAAAGACAGATTAGTGGCAATAAACCGTACCACCAAAGTAACAAAAGGTGGACGCACATTTACATTTGCCGCCATGGTTGTAGTTGGAAACGAAGACGGAGTTATTGGCTGGGGCTTGGGAAAAGCCGGAGAGGTTACCACCGCCATAGCCAAAGGCGTTGAAGCAGCCAAAAAGAATTTGATGAAAGTTCCCGTATATAAAGGAACCATTCCGCACGAACAAACCGCCCGTTTTGCCGGAGCCGAAGTTTTCCTCAAACCCGCCTTTGCAGGTACAGGAGTGAAAGCAGGGGGCGCCATGCGCGCCGTACTCGAAAGCGCCGGTATTACCGATATTTTGGCAAAATCGAAAGGATCGTCAAATCCTCACAACCTGGTGAAAGCTACAATTGTTGCGCTGAGCGAATTGAGAGACCCCATCACGGTAGCTCAAAACAGAGGTGTTAGTTTAGAAAAAGTGTTTAACGGATAAAAAAACGGAAGGATTTTTGAAAATGGCTACTATAAAAGTAAAACAAACAAAAAGCAGAATTAACTGCCCTAAAGTTCAGAAAAAAACGTTGGATGCTTTGGGATTAACAAAGATGAACAAAGTGGTTGAGCACGAAGATACTCCCAGCATCAGAGGACTGATACAAAAAGTTCATCACTTGGTAACGATTGTAGAATAAATTAGTTTATAACGATAAAAAATACAGATAAAAAATGAATTTATCGAACTTAAAACCCGCCGAAGGAGCAACCAAAACCCGCAAAAGAATTGGCCGGGGCCAAGGCTCGGGCAGAGGCGGCACTTCAACAAGAGGACACAAAGGACAAAAATCAAGATCGGGTTATTCCAGAAAAACCGGATTCGAAGGTGGACAAATGCCACTGCAACGCCGTGTGCCAAAATTCGGATTCAACCCGCTCAAGAGAGTAGAATACAAAGCCATCAATCTGGAAACGCTTCAGGAATTGGCCGACTCTCAGAAAATAGAAAAAATAAATCCGGAAGTCTTAATGAACGCCGGCCTTATTGCCCAAAAACACCTGGTGAAAATTCTTGGCAGAGGAACGCTTTCGGCAAAATTAGAAGTAGAAGCACACGCTTTTTCAAAAACAGCCGAACAAGCCATTACTTCTGCCGGAGGAACAGCCGTAAAACTCTGATGAAATGGGATTTGTACAGACAGTAAAAAATATTTGGAAAATTGAAGACCTTCGGATGAGGTTGATCATCACGCTGGGTTTTATCGCGATATACCGTTTCGGTTCGTTCGTGGTGCTACCGGGTGTGAATCCTGCCCAACTCGAAGCCCTGCAGGCAAACGCCAGTTCGGGTTTGTTGAGCTTGCTCGACATGTTCTCCGGAGGAGCATTTGCCAATGCTTCAATTTTTGCGTTGGGAATCATGCCCTATATTTCCGCCTCTATTGTAATGCAGTTACTGGGTGTAGCCGTTCCGGCTTTCCAGAAAATGCAGCGCGAAGGCGAGAGCGGACGTACCAAAATGAACCAATACACGCGTTACCTCACCGTGGCTATTTTGCTTTTCCAAGGCCCCGCGTATATTTACGGCGCTTTGGGATCGGCAATTCCGGGCGGATTATTCGATTGGGTAATTCCCGCAACCATCATTCTTGCCGGAGGCAGCATGTTTGTGCTGTGGCTGGGAGAAAGAATAACGGATAAAGGCGTTGGAAACGGAATTTCTTTCATCATCCTTATCGGTATTATTGCCCGTTTGCCTCATGGCATTGTGGCCGAATTTGACCGATTAATCAACGCACCGGGAGGTTTGGTACTATTTTTGCTGGAACTTATATTCCTGATGGTTGTTATTGCCGGCGCCATTATGCTGGTACAAGGCACCAGAAAGATACCCGTGCAATACGCCAAACGAGTTGTTGGAAACAAACAATATGGAGGAGTACGCCAGTACATTCCGTTGAAAGTGAACGCGGCCAACGTAATGCCTATCATTTTTGCGCAGGCAATTATGTTTATCCCGCTCACAATCGCGCAATTTTCCGCAAGGGAAGGAGGCGGTTTCTGGGCTTCACTCATGGATTATACCAGTTTTTCGTATAACTTCATTTTTGCCCTGCTCATTGTTGCTTTCACGTATTTCTATACGGCCATTACGGTAAATCCCATTCAAATGGCCGAAGACCTGAAACGCAACAACGGTTTCATACCCGGCATAAAACCCGGCAAAAGAACAGCGGAATATATAGATACTGTGATGTCGAGAATTACATTCCCCGGCTCGCTTTTCCTCGCCCTGGTAGCCATTATGCCGGCTTTCGCGGGAATTGCGGGCGTGAACCAGCAGTTTGCCCATTTCTTTGGGGGAACTTCGTTGTTGATCCTCGTGGGGGTAGTGCTCGATACGTTGCAGCAGATAGAAAGTCATTTGTTGATGCGTCATTACGATGGCTTCCTGAAATCGGGCGCCAAAATTAAAGGCAGAACCGGACAAATTGCGGCTTACTAAGAGTTACCCGACGAATAAATTTAGATGAATAGCAAAACGATCATACTGAAAACCGATGAAGAAATCGAATTGATGCGCCACGCAAACCGGCTGGTGGGAATGACTCTCGGAGAGCTTTCCAAACACATAAAACCGGGTGTTACAACGCTTCAGTTAGACAAAATAGCGGAAGAATTTATCAGGGATCACGGAGCTATTCCCACCTTTTTAGGATACGGCGGTTTTCCTAATTCCATTTGCACATCGGTAAACGAAAATGTGGTGCACGGAATTCCCAACAATAAACCTTTGCAGGAAGGCGATGTCTTATCGATCGATTGCGGTACCAACTTGCGCGGTTACTGCGGCGATTCGGCCTACACGTTCTGCGTGGGCGAGGTAAAAGAGGAAGTGAAAAAACTACTCAAAGTTACCAAAGAAGCGCTCTACAAAGGTATCGAACAGGCGCAGCACGATAAGCGGGTGGGAGACATTGCCTCTACCGTGCAAACGTATTGCGAATCGCACCGTTACTCGGTGGTTAGGGAATTGGTAGGCCACGGAATAGGCCGAAATATGCACGAAGCGCCCGAAGTGCCGAATTACGGCAGAAAAGGAACCGGCCCGTTGTTGAAAAACGGAATGTGCATTGCCATTGAACCGATGATTAACATGGGAAGTAAAAACGTGGTGTTTGAAAAAGACGGATGGACAGTGCGAACCAAAGACCGCAAACCATCGGCGCATTTTGAGCACACCGTGGCTATCCGAAACGGTAAAGCCGATATTTTATCGACATTTGAATTTATTCAGGAAACAAGCAACAATTAAGAAAGGAACAAAAAATGGCTAAACAAGCATCAATTGAACAAGACGGAACAATAGTAGAAGCATTGTCGAATGCCATGTTCCGCGTGGAGTTGGAAAACGGGCACGAAATTACGGCGCACATATCGGGAAAGATGCGTATGCACTACATCCGAATTTTGCCCGGCGACAGGGTGCGCGTGGAAATGTCGCCCTACGACTTGTCGAAAGGACGAATTTCATTCAGGTACAAATAATAACAGACAATAGACAATCAGATAATTAGACTAATAGACAAAGAAAACATCTAACAGTCTAAAAATCTAAAAAAAATATGAAAGTAAGAGCATCTTTAAAAAAACGCACGGCAGACTGCAAAATTGTTCGCAGAAAAGGCCGTTTGTATATTATCAACAAAAAAAATCCCAAGTTTAAACAACGTCAGGGATAAAAAATTGTTAAGCTATTAGCTTTTAGCTGTTGGCTCTTGGCAAAGGTCGCGGTTTATAAAAACCGGTGTTTGCAAGTTTCAATTTAAAAAGTCAACCAGTCTTGATTATCAAAGTCTTGGTTCCCGGCTCTAATAAGTTTAAAAGTCGATAAGCAATAACAACCGTTCACGATATTAATTAAAACAAATAATAAAATTATATGGCTATAAGAATTGTAGGGGTCGATTTGCCACAAAATAAGCGAGGCGAAATAGCGCTCACTTATATCTTTGGCATAGGCCGCAGCTCGGCTAACAGTATTTTAGAAAAAGCCGAAGTGGATAGAGATATCAAAGTGAAAGATTGGACTGATGACCAGGCAGCGCGCATTCGTGAGATTATTTCAACCGAATACAAAGTGGAGGGTGATCTTCGTTCGGAAGTACAGCTGAACGTTAAGCGGTTAATGGATATCGGTTGCTATCGCGGCATCCGCCACCGTATTGGTTTGCCTGTTCGCGGACAAAGCACCAAAAATAACGCCCGCACGCGTAAAGGAAGAAAGAAAACAGTTGCTAACAAGAAAAAAGCTACTAAATAATTAGGTAAGAATATGGCAAAAAGAACAGTTGCAGCAAAAAAGAGAAACGTTAAAGTAGGTGCCGAAGGACAGGCACACATCTCTTCATCGTTCAACAACATCATTGTTTCGTTGACCAACGAAAACGGAGAAGTGATAAGCTGGTCGTCAGCCGGAAAAATGGGTTTCCGTAGTTCAAAAAAGAACACCCCTTACGCGGCTCAAATGGTAGCGTCGGATTGCGCTAAAGTTGCTTACGACCTTGGCTTACGCAAAGTGAAAGCTTACGTGAAAGGACCCGGAAACGGCCGCGAATCGGCTATCAGAACCATTCACGGTTCAGGAATTGAAGTAACCGAAATTATCGATGTTACTCCAATGCCTCACAACGGCTGTCGTCCGCCCAAAGCAAGAAGAGTTTAATTGTGGCTATTACCGCCCGGACGCTCACGGCGGCTTGGCGGATAAAAAGATGCCAAGCGGATTTAAACCGCAGGGCACTAAAAGCCTCAAGCAAATCGCTAAAAAATAAATAATCATAAGTTTCAATCGTACAGGAAACTTGAGCTGTGATTTTGATTACAATACAACTTCTCTGTAATCGCGGCTGCACAGTTTAGGCTTCAGTAGAAAAAGTTTAATTGGTAAAAAATGGCAAGATATACTGGTCCAAAATCAAAAATCGCCCGTAAATTTGGCGAACCCATTTTCGGTCCCGATAAAGTTCTTTCAAAAAAGAACTATCCGCCGGGACAGCACGGAAATACACGCAGACGCAAAACATCGGAATACGGAATTCAGTTGCGTGAAAAACAGCGTGCAAAATACACCTACGGAGTGTTGGAGAAACAATTCCGTCTCACTTTCGAGAAAGCTGCCCGCAGCCGCGGCATTACCGGCGAGGTATTGCTCCAGCTACTGGAAGCACGCTTAGACAACGTGGTTTACCGCTTGGGCATTGCGCCCACAAGAGCGGCAGCCCGTCAGCTTGTATCGCACCGTCATATCACCATAAACGGAAAAGTGGTAAACATTCCCTCGTATAGCGTGAGAGCCGGAGAAGTGGTAGGAGTAAGAGAAAAATCGAAATCGATGGAAGTGGTATCAAACGCCCTCACCGGTTTCAATCACAGTAAATATCCCTGGTTAGAGTGGGACAGAGCATCTATGAGCGGTAAACTGCTGCATTTGCCCGAAAGAGCAGACATTCCCGAAAATATTAAAGAACAGTTGATAGTAGAATTATATTCTAAATAATAATTAAATGGCAATATTAGCATTCCAAAAACCCGATAAAGTAATCATGATTCAGGAGAACGCGTTCTCCGGAAAATTCGAATTCCGTCCGCTGGAACCCGGTTACGGCATTACCATTGGTAACGCGTTGCGCCGTATCTTGCTGTCGTCGCTCGAAGGATATGCAATTACATCGGTAAAATTTGACGGAGTTGAGCACGAATTTGCTACCATTCCGGGTATAATTGAAGATGTAACGGCTATTATTCTGAATCTGAAAAAAATTAGGTTTAAAAGAATAGTAGAGGAATTTGACACGGAAAAAGTGAATCTCAATGTATCGGGCACGAGTGTGTTTAAAGCCGGAGATATTGGCAAATTACTAACCGGTTTTGAAGTTTTGAATCCCGAACTCGAAATTTGTCACCTGGAAAAGAAAGCCGAACTACGGCTCGAACTTACCATCAGCAAGGGACGCGGTTATGTGCCTGCCGAAGAAAATCGTGCAATGCTACCAACCGAAGACGTGCAAACCATCGCTATCGATTCTATTTACACGCCTATCAGAAACGTGAAATACGAAATTGAAAATTATCGTATTGAACAAAAAACGGATTACGAGAAACTGATCATCGAAGTTACAACCGATGGTTCCATACAACCCAAAGACGCGCTGAAAGATGCCGCTAAAATTCTTATCCAACACTTTGCTTTGTTTTCTGACGAAGCTAAAATTATGGTAGAAACAACCGGCGCCGAAAACATCGAAGAATTTGATGAAGAAGTGCTGCACATGCGTCAATTGTTGAAAAAGAAACTGTCTGACCTGAATCTTTCGGTTCGCGCCCTCAACTGCCTCAAGGCAGCCGAGGTGGAAACCTTGGGACATTTGGTGATGCACAACAAAAACGATTTGTTGAAATTCAGGAACTTCGGAAAAAAATCGTTAACCGAGTTGGAAGAGTTGCTCGAAAATTTAAACCTTTCGTTCGGCATGGATATTTCGAAATATAAATTAGATAAAGACTAACGATAATGAGACACAATAAAAAAAATAATCATTTAGGACGTAAAACTGCGCACCGCGGCGCCATGCTGTCTAATATGGCAACATCGCTCATCATGCACAAACGTATTTTTACTACTGTGCCTAAAGCCAAGGAATTAAGGAAATTTGTAGAACCCATCATCACCAAATCAAAAGACGATTCCACCGCTTCGCGAAGAGTGGTTTTCAGCGCATTGCAAGACAAATACGCCGTTACCGAACTGTTCCAGAATGTATCGCAAAAAGTGGCCGATCGTCCCGGAGGTTACACACGCATCATCAAAACAGGCTATCGCCTGGGAGACAATGCCGCCATGTGCTTCATTGAACTGGTGGACTACAACGAAAACATGCTGGGCGACGGCGGAGCTAAAAAAGCCAAAACTCGCCGTTCACGCAGAAAATCGTCGGGCGCTGCTGCCACAACTGCCGCTGCTGCCGCCACCGGTTCCAAAGGAAAGGAAGCCAAGCCTGAAAAAGAAGAGGTGAAGCAACAAACCAAAGCTGCCGAAGCGGAAAAAGAAGCTCCCGTAGCTGCCGAGGCCGCCCCCGTAGAAGAACCGGCAGCAAAAACCGAAAAGGAAGTAGCTGCCGCTACGCAAGAAGTAAAAGAAGAACAAAAAGCAGAAAGTGTTGATGCGCAAGCCGAAAGACACAACCCTGCTACCGACGCACAAAAAGGCGTACCTCAGCCAAGAGATAACGCTTAATTTGGTGTCGCAACGAAATCGCTGAGGAAGCATTTTAACCAAGGTGAGGAACTAAAAGACCGAACCAAGATGTAACCGAGGCGAAGCTGTGATTTTTAAAATGTTAAACATTAAGGAAGCGCCGCGAGTGATTCGTAGCGCTTTCTGCTTTTAATCCTCCCGG
>JAUNRY010000077.1 GCA_030539475.1 Bacteroidia bacterium
TTGATTATATGGTACATAAAATGACGCGGGAGACTTTTATCGGACAGCAATAATTAACAATAATAGATGCCGGATGAGATTTTGTTAGAAGTCGTAGTTAAACCAACCGGAATAACTATCGGTCAGGCAGCCGATATGTTGAAAGTAAGCCGATTAACCTTATCGAAAATATTGAATGGACGAGGAGGAATTACTCCCAATATGGCGTTACGAATTGAAGCCGTTTTCGGAGGAAAAGCCGATTTTTGGCTGCGATTGCAAAGAACTTATGATTTCAGTATAGTTAAAAGTTTACTCTTTCTACCGCACCAGCCTCATTCTCTTTATTCTGATGTCTTTCACGGGACGATCGTGGTTGTTAGTTTCCGTTTTCGATATCCTTTCCACCACGTCCATTCCTTTCAGCACCTCGCCATACACCGTGTAATTTCCGTCGAGATGAGGCGTTCCGCCGATGGTTTTGTAATCGCGACGCGCTTGCTCGCTGAATTTGTAAGTGGAGTCGTTGGCGTGCCCGTACCGGGCGATTTTGCTTTCCTGTAATTTATCCAATTGTTCATCGGTAAATTTTTTACCAACCACAATGTAAAACTGGCATCCCGACGATGCTTTCTGCGGGTTGCTGTCATCGCCTTCGCGCGCTGCAGCCAATGCGCCGTATTTGTGGTAAATTTGCGGTGTTCGAAATTCTGCCGGAACGGTGTAACCCACGTCGCCGTCGCCCAGCATTGCGTCCGGCGCAGCCGCTTTGGAGTTAGGGTCGCCGCCTTGAATCATAAATTCGTCGATTACGCGGTGGAAAAGCACACCGTTATAGGTTTTCGCCTTCACCAGCTTGATGAAGTTATCGCGATGCAGCGGTGTTTCGTTGTACAACGCCAGCGTAATATCTCCTTCGGTGGTTTGGATAAGGACTTTTTGTTGTCTTTGAGAGCCGAACCTGAGCGAGGAGCAGGATGATATCACGAGTACGAAAGTCAAGAGAGGAAAAACTATTTTTAAGTACGATTTCATCTGTAAGTTGTTTTTGAAATGTTTTGTGTATAAGTGTTTGATATTTAAAAGATAATCCTTTTTCTTTCTCCCGGTTTTAACTTAACCGATACTGTTTTTCCTGCATAACTTAACGTTGTTTCTCCGCCTTTCTGAGAGAAAATAGCGCCGGAAACCAACTTGTTATTATCCCATTTCATCGATATTTCAAATCCGCCGCGTGCTACTAATCCATTCACTTCGCCTTTCGCCCATGCAGAAGGCAATGCCGGCAGCAGTTGAATGGATTTTCCGTGCGATTGAAGCAGCATTTCGGCTACTCCGGCCGTTCCGCCAAAATTCCCGTCAATCTGAAAAGGCGGGTGCGAGTCGAACAGATTATTGTACGTGGATTTTTTCAGCAACTCGTTGATGTGTTCATACGCTTTGTCTCCATCGAGCAAACGGGCATAAAAGTTAATAATCCAGGCGCGGCTCCAGCCCGTGTGTCCGCCGCCCGAGGACAATCGCCTTTCCAGCGATGCTTTTGCCGCGTTAAAAAATTCGGGTTCATCGGGTGTAAATTGCGCCAGCGGATACAATCCCAACAGGTGCGACATGTGTCGATGTCCGGGTTCAACTTCTTCGAAATCTTTAATCCACTCCTGAATAAGCCCTTTGCTGCTTATTTGAACAGGCGGTAACGCTTTCTGAGCGGTTTTCACCTGTTCTGCCAGTTGATTGTCGGTATTCAACAAATCGGCCGCTTCGATAAAATAATCGAAAAGCGCGTTTGCAATTTGAATATCGATGGTGGCAGCGTAGGTGAGTGTCTGATTCTTTTGAGTGGCCGGGTCTTTGTATTTATTTTCAGGAGAATGCGAAGGGTTGGTAACTAAATAACCTTCGGGTGATTTTACGAGAAATCCCAGTAGAAACTCCGTTGAGCCTTTCAACAGAGAGTACGCCGTGTTGCGCAGGTAATCCATATCGCGTGTAAACAAAAAGTGTTCATACACGGGAAACACCATCCACGGGCCGTTCATGGGTGTAATTCCCCAGGGGCCGTCGGCCACGCCGGTTCTTCCAAATACATCGGTGAGATGATGCAATGTCCAGCCCCCGGCGCCGTACATTTCACGTGCCGTTACACTGCCGGGCTTCATCAACTGCGTCATAAAACCGGCCAGAATTTCGGCGGTTTCCGGCAAATTGCAATTTTCGGCCGGCCAATAATTCATTTGCAGGTTTATGTTGGTGTGAAAATCGGAATTCCACTGGGCGTTAAACTCCTTGTTCCAGATTCCTTGCAGGTTAGCGGGCAGTACTCCCGGTTTTCGGGAAGACCCCAGCAAAAGGTATCGTCCGTATTGGAAATACAGGGTAATTAATCCGTTATCGGGTTGTCCTTTTTTTACGTTTTCGAGCCGTACGTCCGTAGGTAAGTGGCTGCGGGTATTATCTCCAAGCGATAAGTTCACTCGATTGAATGCCGATTGATATTCTTTCAGATGTGTTTCAAAGAGCGCCGATACCGGTTTCCCGGAAGCTTTATCGAGAATGTTTCTGCATTTGGAAGCCGGATTGATGGTTCGGTCGAAGTTAAGATGTTCAATATTGTAATCGGTTGCTCCGGTCAGCAAAATGGAGATGCTTCTGGCGTTTTTCACCACAAGGCTTGAGTCTGTTGTTGACATTTTTCCTCCATTGAGTTTTACTCTTGCTTCGGCGGCAAATTTCATGTGTGCTCCGCCCGGCCCGCGTATTGAATCTTCTTCATCGATAATTTGGCCGTCCATGAGGATTATGCCATCTTTATGACAGCTGGTTTTCGCGTCTTTTTCCCGTTTCAACAAAATTTCCGTATCAATCAGCCCGCCATTTTCCGATATAATTTCAACCACCAAAACATCATCGGGAGCGGATGCCCAAACTTTTTGCACATATTTTTTGCCGGCAATCTTAAATTGAGTCGCTGATACTGCCGTGCGAAGGTTCAATTCCCTTTTATAATCGGTAACAGGCTCATCCCACCCGTATCGGATGACGAGATCGCCCAACGGTTGATACGAACGGATGCGGGGTGGCGTTCCCAGAAAATACTTGGCGGCAATATCGGAAGCTTCATCGAACCGGTTATTGAAGATGGCATCCCTAAAGGCCGGAAGATTTTTCAATGCTTGGGGATTGTTGTTGTTGATTTGACTGCCTGCCCAAACACTTTCTTCATTCAACTGAATAATTTCGGTGGCCGGATTGCCGAAAACCATGGCTCCCAACCTTCCGTTTCCGATGGGTAACGCTTCGTTCCAGTTGGCGGCCGGTTGGTTATACCAAAGAGTGAGGTCGTTGGATTGCGCTCTTGCGTTGAAAGTAAGTATATTAAATAAAAACAGCAATATAAAAGCCGTTGGCTGGATGTATCTCATATGGGTCAATTATTTTGCGCCGGAATTTTATATTTTACAAACTTAAGTAAAAAATCGGTTTCTATTCTAAGGTTACTTGTATTTTCGTTGCAAAAAATAATACCACGTGGCCGAGAAAGTTCCTTTTATAATGGAGGTAATGGTAATTGCCCACCACACGCCGTTCACGCCCATGGTTGAAGCTAAGAAAAAGGCGAGCGGCACGCGCAATGTGTTGAAAACGATGCTGACAATAGCCGGAGGCGTGGTTTTTCCCACGCCGTTGAACATTCCCTGCGTGGTAAGTTCCAGCATGGAGAATATCTGCGATACGCCCAAGATAAACAAATAATCGCCGCCGGCGAGATACGCTTGGCGTTCGGGAATAAAAACGGAGAAAATTTCGCTGCCGAAAAGCATAAACGATGCGCTTACAATAACTCCCAATGTTGTCATAACAATAAGCGTATAGCGGTGGGCGTGGCGAGCCCTGTCCATTTTGCCGGCGGCAAAGTTTTGCGCCACAAAGCTGCCCAGCGCGGTGGCAAATCCGGTAGATGTGTTCCAGGTGATTCCTTCAATTTGTCCGCCGGTGGTTTGGCTGGTAACACCCAAATGGCCGCCATGAATGGACGCGATTCGGGTGAGGTTCATGTTGATAATGGAGAAATAAACGTTCATGGCAGCCACCGGAATTCCGAGTTTCAAAATGTTTATCGTGTAGCTTTTGCGAAGTTTTATCCAAAAACTGAATCGTGCTAAAACACCGTTTTCCCGCCGCAAGTGTCGTAAAAATAAAAGAAGAACAATCAATTGCGACAGCGTGGTTGCCAGCGCGGCGCCTTGCGAACCCATTTTTGGAATAAATCCGAATCCGAAAATAAAAATCGGATCAAGAATGATATTGATAATTAAGCCTATGGCGTTGAAATAGAAAGGTATATCGCTTCTTCCCGTTCCGATGTATATTCCTGAAAAATTGAGGATGAGAAACATAAAAGGAACGCCAAACGATATAATCCTCAGGTAATTGACTGCTTCTTGCGTGATATCGGCTTCCAGCCTGAAGAATGAAATGGTTAACTGCGGAAACAGGAAAAAGAAAACGGCAAAAAACAACCCCATAATAATGGCGATGGTGGTGGTATGCGAAGCATAAAGCATGGCTTTATCCAATCTTTTGGCGCCGATGGATTGCCCGATAGAAACTTCGGCGCTCACTTTGGAGAGAAGAGCAAAAGAATTCATCATCCACATCAGCATTCCCACCGTGCCCACAGCCGCCACCGATTTACTGCCCAGCCGGCCTATCCAGATGATATCCACCATATTGTAGGTCATCTGGATAAAACTGACAGCCATCAGCGGCATGGCTAACTTTATAAGTTGACGAAAAATTCCGCCTTGCGTGAAATCGCGAATATTGAGTTCTTTATCGATTTGTTTTTTCATTCATGCAGATACAAATTTACAAAACGAAGCAATCGGTTTCTGCGGATTGCTTCGTTACGAAATTGAATCACAAAGATAGCATGTTTTTTTAGGCGACTACAAAAAAAAGTGGGTTTCTAGTTAATTCTTATCTCCACACATACTGTCCGTCAACTGCAATTAATTTGTTTTGTGAATTTAAGGGAAAAATAACGCCGCTGTTGGCATTATCAACGTCATATAGTTTCCCATCGGCCGGAATTACCGTTAAATAACCAAAATTGCTCGCCGTTCCTACCACTGAGCCGTCGATGGGGTTTTCCCAACTGTGTGCCGCACCGGTACCTTGGGAGCCGAATGCGATATATTTTCCGTCGGGGCTGAATTCGGGCAATCGTTCGCCATCGTACGGAAGAGATGAATTTGTCCGGCTTTTTGTTATCTGTCGTAAGTCGGATCCATTTGTATTGCACATGTACAGATGTTTGTTGTGGCGGAAAACGATTTTTGTTCCCTGCGCGTTTACGGTAGCATGCGTACCGGGAATTTGCAGCATAGAAATTGGCTCCCAATTATTGCTTTCGTTTATTTTGAAAATACTGCCGCCCACATTAACCCACAAGCTGTTATCGGCAGTCCACCTCATAATGCTGTGGTCTCTTAAACTAATATTTTCGTCTCTGAAAGTTTCGATGGTTTCATCTTTCCCCGCGTGGATAAGTGCAATGGGATGTTTGGCGGAACTTGACGCGTTAACTGCAATAAATGCTTCGTTTGGAGAAATATAACTTCTTGTTACAGTCCCTCCTAACGCGATATCATTCCATTGATAAACGAAGTTAAATATACTGCCTTCAGCTATATCGGTTTTCGTAGAAAATGAATTTACGGGACGATAGATCATTCGCTGGCGATCTGTGCCTGCAAAGCCCTTTCCGGATATTATTAAAATGTTTTTTCCATGCAGGGAAACGTCAAAACCTCCAAAATCTGATTTTGTCGCAAATTCGTGAACATACTTATTTTCTTTAAAGTTTACATAACCATATTTTCCGGCAAAATGAAAATAGATTACACCGGGCAACTGTTGCGTGAATACCTCGTTGTTGTTTGCAATGCTGTCGTCTTTACTGCACGAAATTGCTGCCAATAGTAATATCCATATAATTATTTTTTTATCTGCTCTAATTACTTTCATAGTTTCTGTGATTATAATTTGGTGTATAGTAATTTATTAAATTTGAGCCCGTTGAAGTCGGATCTCGCACTTTTTAATCTGTAGTTGTCAATCTGCCGGGAAATAAATTTTTCCGTCAAGCACAACCATTGTATTGTTGTTTTGTGGGTCAATTCTATAAAAAAATGCATGTGTTTTGGTTGTTCCATTATTGTATTTAAGTGTAAGCACAGCATCTTTTACGGTGTAGGTGCCAAATAAATGTTGAGACGATGAACTTCCGCCACCTACATTATCTCCACTTATTGAGACGTAATTTTCTATGTCGTTTGAAAAGCTCCCTTTACCGTTAAAATAGAAAAAACTTTGATTTCCGCCGGCAATATTACTGCCGTGTGGTGAGTCATCCATAGAATAGTCAACGTTTTCGTATTCAAATTTTCCTTCGGGAACCCGATTGCCGATTTCCAGTTTGAAGAACCGCCAGCTTCCGTCAATTTTATCAAAAGTGGCATTATACTTCAAGGTCTGCTCATATCCGGTGTTTGAAGTCAGGTTTAGTATATTTCCGGAAATTGTATATTTGCCATCAACTTTGGTGCGCCAGTCATTGCTTGCAAAATCTGTGGTATATGTTCCGTTATCCCGCAAATAGAGGCATTTATCGTATCGTTTACCGGTTAAGAAATGCACTCCGGCGTAAAATCCCGCTCCTTTTATTTTACTCTCACTGAGTGGTGGCTGTTCCAATTGGTCGTTTTCTTTACTGCAAGCGGTAAATGAAATACAAAACATTGCAAAAAGTAGTAATGTGAATTTTATTTTTCGTGCCATAATCTAATTTTTTTAAAGTTTTTACAAAGATATACCAGATTATGTGCTGTGTCAATACTCATAATTCTGTATTTTTATCTACTTGTTTTCCGGTAGAAAGCATGTTAAATTATCGCCGCTAAAAGATGTTTTTCATTATCTTTGCCCGAAATAGGGATATAATAATTTTCATGCTTTGAAATTCTTTAGTTGCATATTGATATTTCTGTTGTGTGCGAGTGTTGTCAATTCACAAGAATTAGACCGGCTGGAACAGGCTGTGGTAAATTCTAAAACCCCGGAAGAGAAATTTCTGTCGTTAACGGAGCTGTCCGATTATTGGTCAACTCTGGATACAACCAAAGCATTGACTGTGCTGCGTCAAGCTTATCCATTAACAAATAATGACCCTTATTTATTGGGAGTTTATCACTTTTACGAGGCCGGTGCTTACTTTGGAACCGACAACAAAAAAAGTCAACAGCTGTATATGTTGGCTGAAGAATATCTTAAAAAAGTGGAAACTCGGCAAGCATATAGATACAGAGCCCGGTTGTGGCATAACTATGGGGTATTGGAACAATATGGTGATAACGAACGTGCTTTTTTAGATATTACGCTCAAATATTGTATTCCGTTTGCACAGAGAGCCGGCGATAATGACTTGCTGATAAATTATTTTGCCAATGTAGGGATTGTATTTTACAATAATAAGGAATACGACAAAGCAACAGAATATTACGATAAAGCCATTTTGTTGGTGCAAAACCCTTCCGATGAAACCGAAAATCTCTTGTGGGTTTATCTGAACAAATTTGAGGTGTACGTAGAAAAAGGTGATCCTGAAATGGCGAACGATATGCTCGCGAAATCGAGAAAATTATTGGAGAAATTTCCTACATCGAGTCTGGCAGCTGTTTTTTATAAAAATGAAGCCAGGTATTTCAATTGGATCGGTAACCCGCAAAAGGCCATTGAAAGCATTGAAAAAGGAATGGAAAGTGCGGTGAAGCTCAATTCGCAAATAGATTTTTTTTATTTGAAATACGAAAAAGCACTGGTATTGAGGATGATGAGGAAATGGGCAGAGGCTAAAACTGTTTTTGAAGAATTGTTGGCAGACAGTTTAGAGGCGATTCCCGGCAAAAGTAAAATGACAATTAAGTCTGAACTGTCTAAAACGGAGGCACAGTTGGGCAATTATGCCGATGCATATCTGTTACTATCGCAATACAAAGCTTTTAACGACAGTGTCAGCATACTCGATTTCAAACAGCAACTTGCCGAAATGGAAACTCGCTATCGCACCGCAGAGAAAGAGCAGGAAATTCAAGCGCTCGAAAATAAAGACCGTGTACGAAATCTCTTGTTGATGGGTATCTCTGCTTTATTGCTTATCCTTTTGTTGTGGATATTGTATGCCTGGAATGCCCGGAAGAAACGCAATAAAACACAAACACTCTTGTTGAAACAGCAGCGTGAAATTGAAGTTTCCAAAGCGCTGATAGACGGTGAAGAACAAGAAAGAAAGCGACTTGCACAGGAATTACACGATGGATTGGTAGGCAGCGTTATCGGCATAAAACTGAATGTGGAACGTCTTGCGCGAGAGTCTGAAAATGAAGAATGGGGAACCATTGTCGGACAATTGGACGGAGCTATTGTCGAGCTTCGGCAAACAGCGCGCAATCTGGCGCCGGTTGCCTTATTAAAAACGGGTTTGTCTAAGGCAATAACAGATTTTTGTGCGTCAATCGGTTCAAAAAAAGTTCCCGTTCATTGTTATGTGGATGGACTTGAGAGCATTGAAGATAAGAATATTCAGTCGTCTGTTTTTCGCATAGTTCAGGAACTGGTTACCAATGCTGTTCGTCATGCCGAGGCGTCTGAAATTATACTTCAATGTACTTGTGAAAATGGCTTGTTGCTCATCGAAGCCGAAGACAACGGTAAGGGTTTTGATGTGAAAAATACGCCTGCCAATATGGGGTTGAATAATATCCGTTCGCGTGTTAAATACCTCAACGGTGTTGTGGAAATCGACTCTAAGCCGGGCGAAGGAACAATTATCACTATTGAATGTAAACTTCCGAACGCATGATACGAATACTCATTTGTGACGACCATCCGATTATTAATCAGGGAATTGAAAGCTGTTTTGCTTCGCATCACGAAATGCGGGTAGTAGCTACTGCAAATACTGCGGCTAAGTTAAGGGCTCTGCTCGCAACCACCCGTGCCGATGTGTTGCTGCTGGATATTAATTTACCCGATGATAGCGGCATTGAATTGTGTGCTGAAATAAATAAATCATACCCCGAATTAAAGA
>JAUNRY010000330.1 GCA_030539475.1 Bacteroidia bacterium
AGTTGAAACTGTTTCATTTTGCTGAACGGTTTGCCTTCGGCATCGAAAGCGAAACGCTCTTTGGTAGCGATTTTTTTCACGCGGGAGTTTTCTTCCAACGGCATCAATACATCGGGCGCAGCATCCGAAAAACTATCCACCGAACCGTTCGAAAACATCATATCGCCAATCACATCGGCATTTTTCATCAGGGGCGATATTTCATCGTCAATCGATTTTAAAAACATATCGTTCACCAAAGCTTTCACGTCGTCCCAAACGGCATCCAAATCGGCTTGCGAAGCCACTTCGGCCTCTATGAGCTGTTTTCCGAAAGAAGCAATGCAATCTTGCGATTCCCACGCCTCCACTTCTTCTTTGGTTCGATACGATGATGCGTCGGAGGGCGAATGGCCGCTGTATCGGTACGTTAAAACGTCCAATAAAACCGGGCCGTTCTTTTCCTCTATCACTTTTCGTTTGCGCTTGTAAGCATCAATTACAGCGAGGGGATTGTATCCGTCCACACGCTCGGCGTGCATTTGTTCTTTGTTCACACCCGCGCCAACACGGGCGGCAATGCCGTAACCCATTGTTTCTCCACAAGTTTGCCCGCCCATTCCGTATTGATTATTCATAATGTTGATAATCACCGGAAGGCCGCCTTGCATATCGCCTTCCCAAAGTTGTTTAAACTGATCCATAGCGGCAAATGTAAGCCCTTCCCAAACGGGGCCGCACGCCAGAGACGCATCGCCGATGTTGGCAACCACCATTCCGGGTTTGCGGTTTACTTTTTTGTACAAGGCCGCCCCCACGGCAATATCGCCCGAACCGCCCACGATGGCGTTGTTGGGATATACGCCGAACGGGGTGAAAAACGCGTGCATTGAGCCGCCCAATCCTTTGTTGAAACCGGTTTCGCGGGCAAAAATTTCGGCCAGGGTTCCGTACACCAAAAATCGGCGGGCAAGTTCTTTGGTGGTTCCGTTGAAATCTTTTTGCACGATTTTCAGCACCGAACCGTCGAAAAATTCCTGCATAATTTTCATCAGTTCATCGTCCGACAGTTTGTGAATGGCCGACATTCCTTTGGCAAGAATTTCGCCGTGCGAACGGTGGCTTCCGAATATAAAGTCTTCAACACCAAGCGTCCACGCCATTCCTACCGCCGCCGATTCCTGTCCGATGGACAAGTGAGCCGGCCCGGGGTGGTTATACGCCGTGCCGTTATATTCACCTTTGGTTTTGATGAGGTTGAGCATCGTTTCAAACTCGCGGATGAGCGCCATATCGTGGAAAATGGCTTTTAGTTCGTCGTCGGAAAAATTTTCGCGTTCTTCTTTTACCGTTTTTTGATACTGATTAACCGGTATCGGTTGAAAATCGATGAAACTCGCTTTGCGGGCTTCTATGGGATCGATGAATTCACATTTTGGCATAATATCTTTTTTTATTTACGATTGACGATTTTAAATTTACGATTTTTCAACCTTCATTAAAGAATAACATAACTGGAAATAATTGTAAATCGGGATTTAAACCGTAAATCAACAAATTAAAACTCAAAAACAACTTCTTTAAATATCTCACTTACCGTTGGATGCGGGAAA
>JAUNRY010000078.1 GCA_030539475.1 Bacteroidia bacterium
GCAACCTTTTGAAAACGATGCCGCGGAGATTAGGCAGACACCGTCTGCCCAATTGGAGAAAATGGAAAAAATAGTTCACGCGCTTTCGTTTTCGCATCTTTCTCTTTTACTCCCCATCAACGACCCACAAAAACGCCAATTCTACGAAACCGAATGCATAAAAGGCACTTGGAGTGTGCGCGAACTCAAACGACAAATAAACACGCTTTATTACGAGCGAAGCGGAATGAGCCGAAAGCCCGAAAAATTGAGCGAAATAGTGCAAGAAAAAGCGGAATTGCAAACAATGTTCGATATTATAAAATCGCCGTTTACTTTTGAGTTTTTAGGACTGAAAGCACAAGACGTAGTCTATGAAAGCGATTTGGAAAAAGCGCTCCTTGAACATTTGGAGGAATTTCTGCTCGAACTCGGATACGGGTTTTGTTTCGAGGCGCGTCAGAAACGAATGTTAATCGGCGGCGAATATTTCTTTTGCGACTTGGTTTTCTATCATCGCATCCTTAAATGCCACGTGCTTGTGGATTTGAAAGTGGACGAGTTTTCGCACGAATATTTCGGACAACTAAAAACTTACGTGAATTATTACAAAAAAGAAATTACGCAACCGGACGATAATCCGCCCGTTGGCATATTGCTTGTTACCAATAAAAACGATGCGTTGGTTGAATTTGCTACTGCCGATAGCGATCACGAAATTTTCGTGTCGAAATATCTGTTGCAATTGCCGTCAAAAGAAAAACTGGCAGAATTTGTCAACAAAGAATATGCAAAATTGTAAAAACTATAAATTATGAAAACAAAAGCAGTCCGTTTGTACGGCAAAAAAGACCTTCGTTTGGAAGAATTTGAACTACCGGCCATTAAAGACAACGAAATTCTTGCCAAAGTTGTTTCCGATTCGCTGTGTATGTCATCCTACAAAGCATCATCGCAGGGAGCCGACCACAAGCGGATTCCCGACGATGTGGCGGAAAATCCCATCATTGTGGGCCACGAATTTGCCGGCGAATTGCTGGAAGTGGGCAGCAAATGGGCGCACAAATTCAAAGCCGGCGATAAATTCTCCATTCAGCCGGCGTTGTATTACGAAGACGGGCCCGTTGGAATATTAAGCGCGCCCGGCTACAGCTATCCATACATCGGTGGCGATGCCACGTACGTCATCATTCCCAACGAAGTGATGGAAATGGATTGCCTGCTCACGTATCACGGCGAAGGATATTATCCTGCATCGCTTGCAGAACCGCTTTCGTGCGTTATCGGCGCAATGCACGCCAACTATCACACCACGCCCGGAAGCTACAAGCACAAAATGGAAATTGTGGATGGCGGAAAAATGGCGATTCTCGCCGGAGTAGGGCCTATGGGGCTTGCAGCAATTAATTTCGTGCTCCGGCGGGAAGACACAAAACCTTCGCTGCTCGTGGTTACGGATATCGACCAAACGCGGCTCGACCGCGCCGCATCCATTTACACCGTTGAGTTTGCCGCATCGCGCGGAATCGATTTGCGATACGTAAACACCGGAAAGATGGAAAATCCGGTGGAAGAACTCAAAGCCATCGCCGGCGGAACGGGTTACGACGATGTGTTCGTTTTCGCTCCCGTTCGTCCGGTTGTGGAACAAGGCGATGCCATTCTCGGATTCGATGGTTGCCTGAATTTCTTCGCCGGCCCCGATAACCCGAATTTCAGCGCAATGATGAACTTTTACAACGTGCATTACGCTTACACGCACATTGTTGGCACAAGCGGCGGTAATACCGACGACATAAAAGAAGCGCTCGATATTATGGGTAAAGGATTGGACCCGGCCGGACTGGTAACGCACATCGGCGGATTGAACGCGGTTGCCGAGGCAACGAATAACCTACCCAATATTCCGGGCGGTAAAAAATTAATATATACGCATCTCGATATGCCGCTTACACCCATTTCCGAGTTCTCGAAACTGGGCGAGACCGACGATTTATTTAAAAACTTAGCCGAAATTTGCAATCGCCACAACGGCCTGTGGAGCGTGGAAGCAGAAACGTATTTGTTGGAGAATAAAGCCCCCTAAATCCCCCGCAGGGGGACTTGAGGCAGCCTTGTGATTTATAACGGACATTTTTATAACAGTTACCCCGCTGTAAGCCTCCCTATGGGGGAGGTTTGGAGGGGCTAAAATATGAAACAATTAGACACACATTTAATGCATCCGGTGGAGCAAATCAACATCATCATCGGACGAATTTACCGAAGCGGTATGACCACCACTTCCGGCGGAAACATCTCCATCCGCGACGATAACGGAGATATCTGGATTACCCCGTCCGGAGTGGACAAGGGCAACCTGACAACAAAGGATATTATGCGCGTGAAACGCGACGGAACCATCATCGGCCCACACAAACCGTCGTCGGAATACCCTTTCCACAGAGCCATTTATGAATCGCGCCCCGACATCACGGCCATCATCCACGCCCATCCGCCGGCATTGGTTGCTTTCAGCATCGCCGGCACGGTGCCCGATACCAAAATCGTTCCGCAGGCGCATAACGTGTGCGGCGATATCGGTTTCGCTCCATACGGATGCCCGGGAAGCGAGGAATTGGGCGAAAAAATCGCCAACGAATTTAAAGACAAGCGCTATCGGGCCGTAATTATGGAAAATCACGGCGTGGTACTCGGCGGAAGCGATATGATGGATGCCTATCAACGGTTTGAAACGCTGGAGTTTTGCTGCCGAACCATCGTTAACGCCAAGCGGCTGGGCGGCGTGAATTACCTGACCGACGAACAGGTTTCGCGCTACGTGAACCACATTCCCGACAATGTGCCTCATTTTATGAACATCGAATATCCGTCGGATGAACGCGCGCTGCGCACCGAAATGGTAAATATCATCCGCCGCGCGTGTAATCAGGGATTGATGATTTCTACTTACGGAACGGTATCGGTAAGGTGGCGCAACGATGATTTTTTAATCACCCCGCGCGATGTAGCCCGTTGGGATATTTTGCCGAGCGATATCGTACAAATCAAAAGCGGAATGGCCGAGGCCGGAAAAACACCCAGCCGTTCCGTGGCGCTGCATCAACGCATTTATCAACTGAACCCGCACATCAATTCCATTATTTGCACGCAGCCCATCAACCTGATGGCGCACGCCGTGAGCGGAAGCAAATTCGATGTGCGCACCATCCCCGAAAGCTGGATTTTCCTGCAAGACGTGCCGTCGATTCCGTTTGGGCTGATTTACAACGAGATTGACGATGTAGCGAAAATGTTCAATAAAAACCGGGTAATTCTGGTGGAAAACGACAGCGTTTTTGTTACCGGCGACAAACTGCTCAACACGTTCGATTACCTGGAAGTGGCCGAATTCTCAGCTAATTCGCTTGTGATGGCTTCCGCCATCGGGCCGTTGAAACCCATCGGAGAAAAGGAAATTGATGAACTTCGCGTGGCGTTTAATGTAAAATAAGTTCATTTATAAATGTTCGAGGTTTAAGGTTCACGGTTTAAGGTGGAGCAAGCCAAACGTTGAACGTTGAACCCCGAACTTCAAAAGATGAAAATCATTTTATCCTCGTCAACCGAACCTTCGTTTAACCTGGCGGCCGAACAGTACCTTTTGTCGCATAACGAGCCGTATCTGTTTCTGTACGTGAATGTTGCCTGTGTGGTTATTGGTTATAACCAGGCGGTGATGAACGAAGTGGATTTGAATTTTTGCATCGAAAACGACATCAGCATCAATCGTCGGTTATCGGGTGGGGGAGCGGTTTATCACGATTTGGGAAACCTGAACTATTGCTTTATTTTCAACAAAACCAACGCGCCACTCAGCGCCGATTTTCTGTTGCCGGTAGTTCACGGGCTTCAACAATTAGAAATTCCTGTGGAAATCAGGAAAAGAAAAGATTTGTGGCTTCCCGGCGGACACAAAATTTCAGGAACGGCCTCGCACGTGTCGAAAGGGCGCGAGTTGCATCACGGAACGTTGTTGTACGATACCGACCTGGGAAAACTTCTGCGCGCGTTGAATCCTTTTTCGCGAAATCTTGTAGCCAAAGCGTCGCCCTCGGTGCCAAGCCCGGTGAAAAACATACGTTCGTATTTAAAAGAGGAGGGAAAAAATGTATTTTCTTTCTCCGGTTTTGTTGACCGGTTTATCGCAGAAATGAAAGAATTTTATCAGATAAAAACGCTGATTTCCTTTACCAAAGACGATTTGGAGGCGATTGAAACCATACGTCAAGAAAAATATTCGAAAAGCGAGTGGAATTATAAGATGTAACTGAAAAAGATAGGCTAACGCGATAAGTTTTGTTTACACAAAACGATAACTCACTTCGTTCGGATAAAGTTGTGGTGGTGAAAATACCAACCGGCTTTCCTTTTATCAAGCGCAGCTCTATCGTGCCCGGCATTTATCGCGCAGCATTATCCGTATACAGCCTTCCTTGCCACGTTTTCCTTTCCTTGAACCGTTTGATTATTTTTTCCGTCAACTCGTAATTTTTTACTCCCCAGTCGGGCGCGATGAGCAGCGATTTGGGCGATTGCGATGCAAACCGTTCGATATAAAGATCGGGATGCAGCCGTTCGGCAAAATCCACGCACAAATCTATGTATTCATCCATTTCAAACAAGTAAAACGATTCGGGCAATAGCTTGTACTCCCTTGCCATTGCCGTTCCGCGGATGATTTGCAACTGGTGAATTTTAAGCGTTGTGAGCGGAAGTTGCGATAGTTTTTTCGCGTGCGAAAGCAAATCTTCATCGGTTTCCCCCGGCAAACCCAGGATTAAATGCGCGCCCACGGGAATGCCTTTTCCGGCGGTTTTTCCGATAGCTTCCACCGATTCTTCCCACGTGTGCTGCCGGTTTACGCGTTCCAGTGTTTTGTTGAGCGTGCTTTCCACGCCGTATTCAATTAAAACGAATGTTTTTTTGTTGAGTTCCGCGAAATAGTCCAGCAAATCGTCGGGCATACAGTCGGGGCGCGTGCCGATGATTATTCCTACGACATCGGGATAGGCTAACGCTTCTTCGTACATCGCGATGAGTTTGTCCACGCTGTCGTACGTGTTGGTGTACGATTGAAAATAAGCCAGGTATTTCATTTCGGGATACTTGCGAGAGAAAAACTCAATTCCGTCCGCCAGCTGTTCCGAAATGGTTTTCGTGGGCTTCCCATAACCCGGGCTAAAACTCTGGTTGTTGCAATAGGTGCATCCGCCGCGGCCTTTGGAGCCGTCGCGGTTGGGGCACGTAAATCCGGCGTTGATGGATATCTTTTGTACTTTATAGGGAAATTTCCGGGAAAGAAATTCGGAGAAGTCGCGGTAGGGTTTCATTCGGGTGGAGCGATTTCCAAGTCGCTTGTGATTTTTTTGATTTATTGATAAGCCGATTCATCTTTCTGCGAAGTTAAATCAGCAATGATTTGTTTTATAACCGATTTTAAGGATGGAATATATTTACGGAGTGTTACTAAAATCATCTCCGGATCAATATCGGCATATTGGTGAGATATGAAGTTTCGCATACCGAATATTTGCTTCCAAGGTATTTGCGGATAGTTTTGGAAAAGTGAATGGTTGGTTTTTTTGTCAATCGCCAAGAGAGTTTCGCCGATAAATTGAATGCGCATTAAGGTGGCGTCTAAGATAGTCATACCCCATGGCGAAGATAAGTAGTCATTTACAGAATCAATATCTTTATTCCGCTGCTCTATAATTGAAATTGATTCCAAAACCAACTTCAATTGTTCTACAACTTCTTCTTTAAGCGTAAATTGCATCTCTTTCAATTCTTTGCATTAATAATTTGTTCAATCCTTTTCGTAAACGAATTAAATCGATGTTACAACCGCAAATTTCTTGTAAATCATCGTGAATAAACCCCATTATCACGGGGTCGGCTTCGCTGAGTTCCACAAATACGTCCAAATCGCTTTCGTGATGCTGTTCATTTCTTGCAACGGAACCGAAAATCCCCATCGATGTAATTCCGTACTTTTTTGCGTGTTGCTGCAAAAATGTGCGGAGCAAAGAGATATATTCGTTTGATGTTTTCATTTTCAGAAGCTTTAAGTTTCTAAGAACAAAAGTACTAAAAAAAACGGAAACAAAACATCGCGCCCTGTTTCCGTCAAGTGTTTAATTTAAAAGTAGAGTTGTTTTTTCATCCACCAAGCGGTTTGGAACCGCTATGCGGTAGCCGGATTTATTTTTTTGGCTCGTATAAATTGAGCGTAACCATAATATTTCCGGGATTTTTTATGAAACTGACTTTGGCTGTGCCTTTGTCGGTTATTTTTTCGTACGTTTCCACGCGGTTTTTCCCGTTTCTCACAATCGATATTTGCTCGTATTTATCGGCATTGAGGGCGTTTTCCACTTCGCGGGTAAAACTGTCTTCCAGCGATTTGTCCGCAGAATTCAGCGTGAGCATCTGGCGCCCCAGGCTGGCGGTTGTCTTATTTAATATCATAATATCCAGATAGCTTGTGTTCGCGTCGTTTAATCTGTCCATTACGCTGGGGCGTTTTTGGTAAATGTAGTTGAAACGCTCGTCTTCCTGATATTTATCAAACAATCTTTCGATTTGCTGAGCCGATGCTGCGGCAACAAAAATGGCAGACATAAATAGAATTGAAAGAATTTTTTTCATAACTGTAAGGGTTTTAAATTATTGATGGATTGATTCTATGTAGTTTATTTTTTGATATGCGTTTTCGAAAATTTTGTCGGCATTCATCTCTTTTTGTATGGCATTTGCTTCAACAAACGGCTCATAGCTGGCACGGATGATTTCATCGGCTTGGCCAAACATTTTTGCGGCATATTGTTGTGCCTTTTGCGGATTGGTTACCTCTTTTCCGTTAATATAAACCAGGTAATTTCCGGATTGAATTTTAGGCTTATTGTTGAACGGAAATAATATGGCAGCCAAAAGAATTGCCGCCGCCGCACCTGCCGCCGCTATCCACAATTTTCGGGATAATTTCCGGTTTTTGTTTTCCTTCGGAATTTCAAAAGCGGGCGCGGCCATTTGCCGTTCTTTTTCGAACGCGGCGAAAAGGGGTTTGTGCGCTTCGTGTCGCGGCAAAACAGCATCGCTCCGGAAGTAGTTTTTCAACGTTTTTTCGTCTTCGGCCGAAGATATGCCCTCGAAATATTTTTCAAGAATGTTGTCTATGTTGTTCATACGTCATTTTCTCTTTTTGTTGGTGAATAAGAATCATTTCGCGGATTTTTTTCCGTGCCCGCGACAAATTTACGGTAACCGCGTTTTCCGACATCGACATCACTTCGGCAATTTCCGTAATCTCCATTTCTTCCACATCTTTCATCCGGATGATGGCGCGTTGCATTTCGGGCAGCGAATTTATCATCTCCCCAATGATGTTCAATGTGTCGGCCTGCTCTGCAACCTGATGCGGATTGGGCGCGTTGTACTCCGCGTTGGCGGGAAATTCTCCGTTGAGTGGCTGCTTGCGGAGCAAATCAAGGCACAGGTTTCGCATCGAAGTGAGCAAAAACGCCTGCCGGTTTTCAATGGCGCCCAGTTGTTTCCGTTTTTCCCACAGCCGCGCCATCAAATCCTGATACGCGTCTTGCGAGCGGCTTTCGTCTTTTAGTATCGACCGCGCCATTCGATACAGCTTATCGGAATGGCACAGGATGTGAAGTTGAAATTGTTGGGCGTTCATACAATTATATAGACGGAAAAGTGGGGAAATTCTTACACGAAACTGCGACTTTTTTACAAAAAATCCGCGAAACAACGTTTTTTGCGGTTGTTTCGCGGATTTGAAAGGCGATAATTATTAAAAAATATTCGTCTTCTACGGTTGCGACTGCGCTCTGTCAATTTCGGCTTGAAACTTGCGCCAATCGTAGTAATGAAACGTTTGGTCGTCGCTCATTGCCACAAAAATACCTGCTGTAAACGGCTCGCCGAAATTGAGGTTTACCACGTCGGAACCGTCGCTTTGCGTGGCTTTTACCGGAATATCCACAATTTCAACGTGGTTGTGCGGGTTGCCGGCTGTTCCTTCGCGCGGAAATACTTTGAATGAATGGTTGTCTTGGTTGGAAACCAATATGTATCCGGTTGTATCGCCGGTTTTGTAAATGGAAATGCCTTCGTTGTCGCTTTTGAAGCCCGATGTTCCGAAAACGGCCAGCTCCTCGTTTCCTTTTTCGGGGTCGGCGTAATATTTGCGCACGCCCGATTGCTCGTCGGAGTAATAAATGTAGCCCAACTCATTGTCCACGGCAACGGCTTCTATTTCTTTTACGCCGCTATATTGGCCAAAGGCGCGAACCAGTTCTCCGGCCACGTTTCCGGTGGCATCGGCGCTGAGTTTATATTGATGCAGGTAACCGGTGGCGGGTCCGTCTTTGCGGCTTACAACGGCGAAGATTTCGTTGCGCCCCAGGGAATCTTTCCGCGAGTAGAGCGATATTCCCATAGGCAGACGTTGCTCATCGCCCACAAAAACGGGAATGCCGCCGTTGTCAATCGCAGTCATATCGGGCAACGAAAACACACGAATCATATCTCTTTCGCGCTCGGTGGCCACGGCAATATCTACCGAAACCGAATCGTTGAGCATTAAGCCGTAGGCAACATCCACGTTGTTGGGGCGTTTGAGCGTTTCGGTTTTGTGAACTATTTTCCCCTGCAGGTCGAAAACGTAAAGCGCTCCATCGGTGTCTTTGTCGGTTCCGATGATGAGCGATTGCGTGATGTTGTCGGGATTTACCCAAATGGCGGGGTCATCGGTGTCGTGCGTGGTTTGCTCGGTAACAAACTCGGGCGCAATGGCATCTGCCGAGGGTTTGGGCTGCGAACAGGCCGTTGCAATAACCAATAAGAGGAGTAAAAGCGAATAATTCTTCATAAAAAAGTAACTTTCTTTATTTTTAAGGCGCGAAGATACAAAAATATGACGGGGGTTGAAATTAAGATTTTGTTACGAAA
>JAUNRY010000331.1 GCA_030539475.1 Bacteroidia bacterium
GGAGCGAGCGTGATTTGTTTGCTGCAAACGTTTCTGCATTTCTACGAAAAAGAATTATCGTTTAACGTGATGCTGGTTTTGTCGTGCGAAGAAGAAAATTCCGGACCTAACGGAATGAAGTTGTTATCGAAAATACTAAAACCCGATTTTGCCATCATTGGCGAACCAACGGGAATGCGTGCCGCCATTGCAGAACGAGGACTATTGGTTATCGATGGCGAAGCCAAAGGCGTAAGCGGACACGCGGCGCGGAACGAAGGAGTGAATGCGCTTTACATTGCTTTAGACGATATTCAAACGATGAAATCGGTGAAATTCGGCAAAATATCGCCAACTATGGGCGAAGTAAAGCTTACCGTTACACAAATTAATGCCGGAACGCAGCACAACGTCGTTCCCGACAAATGCACTTGCGTGGTGGACATCCGGCCAACGGAAATGTACACCAACCGGGAAATTATGGAAATCCTGCAACCGAAGGTTAAAAGCTCGCTCGTTGCACGAAATCTTACCAACAAAAGTTCGGCTACGCCGCCGGATCACATTCTGATGAAAACCGCTAAAAAACTGGGAATTGAAACGTACGTATCCCCCACTACATCGGATTGGATGCGCATTTCGTGCCCGGCAATTAAAATGGGGCCGGGTGAATCGGCACGCTCGCATCAGGCCGATGAATTTGTGCTGGTAAAAGAATTGGAAAAGGGTGTTAAGGGATATATTCGGTTTGTTGAAAATTTAAATTCTTAAAATTACAGCCGAGCATTTTCCCATTTCGGGAACTTTCATTATCTTTGCCAAAACAAGTAGTACATTTTGAGAATAATTGCCAAGAAAATATTGCGCGAATATTGGAACACTCATCCTGATTGCGAACAACAGCTCAAATCGTGGTTTCAGGAAACGAGCAAAGCAACGTGGAAAAATCCCAACGAGTTGAAAAAAGAATATCCAAGCGCGAGTATTTTATCCCATAATCGCGTTGTTTTCAATATAAAAGGGAACAACTACAGACTTATTGTAAAAATAAATTACGATTATCAGATGATGTGGATTCGCTTTATTGGCACACATCCTGAATATGACAAAATTGACGCGACGAATATTTAACAAGATGATGATTAAACCGATAAAAACCGAAAAAGATTACGAACAGGCACTGAAACGGCTCGAAGCTATTTTCGATGCACAACCCAACACAGCCGACGGCGACGAATTGGAAGTTCTGGGGATTCTGATTGACGAATACGAACAGTCGAATTTCCCGATTGATTTGCCCGACCCCATTGAAGCCGTCAAATTCCGAATGGAACAAATGGGATATACGCAAAACGATTTGGCAAATGTTATCGGCCTGAAAAGCCGAGCAAGTGAAGTGTTGAACAAAAAACGGAAATTATCGTTGAGTATGATTCGCAATTTGCATAAGCAGATGAATATCCCAACAGAAGTGCTCATTCAACCCTATTAAACAAATGGCAAAAATCTGGAACAAAGGCTTCGATGCCGATAAATTGGTAGAAACATTCACGGTTGGGAGAGATCGTGAATTTGATTTGCGATTGGCAAAATACGATATCAT
>JAUNRY010000079.1 GCA_030539475.1 Bacteroidia bacterium
AAAGTTGGCTCCCAAACTATTTGGGTTATTTGGAAGCTCCAGAATACATTTATATTGATGATAATTTCGAAGAAAAAACTCCCGCAATCGTGGGAACAGGACTCGAAGATTATTACAACGGTGGATGGTATTTCAGAGACGGCGAATTTAATGCCCCCTTGCACGGCGTGCCGTTAAAAGACGCTCTACGCTCGATGATAACGATGTATCGTTTTCACGAAGAAGATGCTGTTTTTTTCGATAAGAGTTTCGCAATGATGTTCCAATCGCCTCGCCCACCCGAGCATACGCGAGAGTTTAAATTCTCATCTACCGCCTATTGGTATCAACAAGACCCCGCTGAATTATTGTTTAAATTACCTTCAAAAGATAAACTCGTGGATTGGTACAGAATACGCGACACCGATCATCAGTCCATTCCATAAATAAAACAATAAAGTGATTATCATCAAAAAAATACGCATTTCTGTATTGTATAAATTTTAAAATTAGAAGATATGAAGAAGTATTATTTATTACCGGTTATAATTTTTATTTTTATCAGTTTTTTTTCGTGTACACAAAAACAAGAAAAAACAACCGATGTGGAGCGGCAAGTACGTGAAGTATGGACTGCGGAACAAGCAAACGCATGGAATAAAAACCGAGATTGGTTAAGGGGCGCAAACTTTATACCGAGCACAGCTATAAATCAGCTGGAAATGTGGCAGGAAGAAACTTTTGACCCTGAAACAATAGACAGAGAATTGGGATATGCCAAAGATATAGGATTTAACTCCATGCGCGTATATTTGCATCATTTGGCTTGGCAAATTGATACAACTGGTTTTAAAAATCGTGTGAACCAATATTTGGATATTGCTGATAAGCATGGGATTTCAACACTTTTTGTGTTTTTTGATGATTGTTGGAATCCTACTTATCAATCCGGCAAACAACCTGAACCTAAGATTGGAATCCATAACTCAGGTTGGTTGCAAGATCCGGGAGATTCAATCCATGCGAATCCAGACATGATTCATTCGTTAGAAAAATACGTGAAAGACATTTTGATTTCGTTTTCGAACGATGAAAGAATTGTATTATGGGATTTGTACAACGAACCCGGAAACTCCGGCCACGGAAATAAAAGCCTGACGTTGGTAGAAAAAGTATTCCAATGGGGAAGAGAAATAAATCCGTCGCAGCCCATATCTATCGGAGTATGGAACTGGAACCTAAAAGAACTGTCCGATTATCAAATTAAGAATTCAGATGTAATTACTTATCACAATTACGAGGACTATGAAGGACATAAAAAAATGATTGACTCTCTTCGCACATTAACTCAAAAGCCGTTAATATGCACTGAATACATGGCGCGTACGCGAAATAGCTTGTTTAGCAATACCATGCCCCTTTTGAAAGAAGAAAATATTGGAGCATATAACTGGGGGCTGGTTGCCGGAAAAACCAATACCATTTACGCGTGGGACACTCCAATGCCTGATGGAAAAGAACCCGCGGTTTGGTTTCACGATATTTTTAGAAAAGACGGAACGCCCTATAAACAAGATGAAATAGATGTTATAAAAAAACTAACTGAAAAAAACTAATTTTTCACTTTTGAAAAATACGATCTTAAGAAAATTATTTCTTTTTTTGTAGATTCAATTAACAATTATAATATTTTAAAACAGGAGTCCACTCTGAAAACTATAAAATAATGAAAACAGCAAATAATTCATTTACAGTATTCAAACCTCGTGTCATAGGGACAAAAAAATACTTTTTGGAGGAGGCTCAAGCAGTAAATTTAAAACAATTACAACATTATGAACTCAAAAAAAATTTTATTAAACTTACTTTTTATTTTTATTACCCTGTTCGCGTTCTCCCAAAACCGCCCTTTTAACGGCCTCGATATGACTATGGGTAATCTCTACCGTCTGTCCAACGCCGAAACCCGCTCCATCAGTCCGGAGAATTTTACCGGCGAAAAAGGCAAAGGCGGAATGGCCACTCCCGATCCCAATGCGCCGCGCAACACGGCCAATGCCACGCACGCTTCGCGCGATTTGGGGCAGGGATGGAAAGTAAATCCGTATGTTCGCATTGAGCCGGGCGAAACATTCACTATGGCCGAAATCGAAGGCCCGGGAGCCATTCAGCACATTTGGATGACACCCACCGGTAATTGGCGATTTTCCATCATCCGCATTTATTGGGACGACGAAACCGAACCATCGGTGGAATGCCCGGTAGGAGCTTTTTTTGGTATGGGATGGAACGAATATTCGCATCTTAATTCGCTTCCCGTTACCGTGAATCCCGGAAGTGCCTTCAACTGCTATTGGGTAATGCCTTTCCGCAGAAAATGCAAAATAACGATGACCAACATCAACGATGCCGATGCCATGAACCTTTATTATCAGGTGGATTACACGTTGACCGACGTTCCTGCCGATGCAGCGTATTTTCACGCCCAATTCCGCAGAACCAAAGTGAACGAAACGTCCGATTACACCATCGTCGATAACATAAAAGGCGAAGGCCATTACGTAGGAGTATATATGGCCTGGCAAGTAAATAACAACGGTTGGTGGGGCGAAGGAGAAATAAAATTCTTTATGGATGGCGATCAAAAATTTCCAACCATTATCGGCACAGGAACGGAAGATTATTTTTTGGGTTCTTACAATTTTGACAGGAACGGTAAATATGTTACATATACAACGCCATATGCAGGGCTTGTTCAGGTTTTGCCGCCCGATATCACGTATAGGTCGGGTCAACGCTTCGGAATGTACCGTTGGCACGTGATGGACCCCATTCGTTTCAAAAAAGATTTGCGCATAACTATTCAGGATTTAGGTTGGCGCCACGGCGGACGTTATTTGCCGCAAAAATCCGATATTTCCTCTGTTTGCTATTGGTATCAGACAGAACCTCATTCAAAATTTCCTGCTTTGCCTAAATGGGAAGATTTAGAAGTGAATTAATAATTAAACAATAAAAAAATGACCAATTTTTCATTCAAATTTTTAGTATCAATATTTTTATTATCAGGCTTTTTTCAGGTACAAAGTCAAACATACAAGTGGAGCGATGAAGTTGAGTTGCTTAAACGAGTGGATTTACTGCCCGCATACCGCCACAACCAACTCATAGAACAAGAATCGAGTTACGACCGCACGTGGGGCAACGACGACGGATTTTCGGGCAAATATTCCTACATCCGCAAAGAAAACGGTAATCTTGTGCTGGCCGAGTTTGAAGGCCCCGGCGTAGTAAACCGGATTTGGACGCCTACTCCCACAAACGATATGCTGGCATTTTATTTCGACGGAGAAAAAACGCCGCGCCTGAGGCTGCGATTTATCGACTTGTTTTCGGGCGAAGTATATCCCTTTGCCAAACCCGTTTGCGGAAACGAAATCGGTGGCTATTATTGTTACATTCCCATTCCGTTCAAAAAATCGCTGAAAATTGTGTTTGAAGGTGAAAAAATAATGTTTCACCAAATTCAGTACCGAAAACTTCCGGGAATGGACGTAGAAACCTGGACAGGAAAATTCTCCGAATCCGATCGAAAACTTCTCTCCGAAGTAAACGCCTTGTGGGCTGATATTTCCCCCACAGTAAATAATTACACCGCCGGACTGTCGGCCAATGCTCAAACCGAGCAGAAAACTTTCACCATTCAACCCGGCGAAGAAGTTACGTTTTTCGATAAAAATACCGCCGGACGTATCGTTGGTTTCGAAATAGACGGTGGAACATCGTTTGAAGGAATTTATAAAGATATTATTCTTTCTGCGAAATGGGATAACGAGCAAGTAGAAGCCATTCACGCTCCCGTGGCCGATTTCTTCGGGTACGCGTATGGTAGTCCTGCAATGCGCAGTATTATGATGGGGCGTTACGGCACTACCAATTACTGTTATTTGCCGATGCCCTACGACCGCTCCGCATCTATGAAACTTATTTACAAAGAACGAAGCGATGCGCAGCAGAATCCAGTATCGGTAAACGTGAAAGTACATTACAACACGAACAAGCGTAACCAAAAAGAAGAAGGAAAACTTTACTCCGTTTGGAGAAGAGAAAAACCCGATATCGGAAAATTCTATAAATTTTTAGAGACCAAAGGCAAAGGCCATTATGCGGGAACCATCCACATCGCTCAGGGACTTCGTCCGGGAATGACGCTGTTTTTCGAGGGTGACGACAGCACTTACGTTGACGGAAAACCGCGTATGCACGGTACCGGCTCCGAAGATTATTACAACGGTGGTTGGTATGCCCTGCTCGATCGTTGGGATCGCGGAATCAGTATGCCCATTCACGGCTCGTTGGATTACTCGCTCCCGATGAACCGTACCGGCGCTTATCGCTTTTTCCTTTCAGATAAACTTACTTTCGAGAAAGAGATTTACCACGGAATGGAGCACGGTGAAGTGGGCAACGATTTTCCGGTAGATTACACATCGGTAGCCTTTTATTACGCTGCGCAACCTCTCCAGGAAAAAATGGAACCTGAGGCCGAATTACGCGAAGTATATCTCCCCACCACGCACGTTTATTTCCCTCAATTAATGGAAATTACTCCCGATAGGGGCATAGGCGTTATTCTTGACCGGGGGCTGATGATTACCGCTTACGGACAAGGCGCTGTACGCGTAATGCTTACCGATGTTCCCGAAGGAAATTACCGCGTGTTACTCAATTATCACGAACGTGCCAACGGCGCCGATTTCCAGGTATGGCAGCGGCAAAGCCAGCTATCGGAGTGGACTTCTACCAAGGCCGGTAAAGACACGTTCAGGGAGAGAGTTCATGTGGGCGATATCCGGCTCACCCGGCAAACCAATTCCATCACGTTTCACGTACGCAAAAACGGAGATGCAGATGTGTTTGAGCTAAATTTAATTACCCTCGAAAGAATAGATTAATATTCGTGTAACTTTGTGCCTGTGAGTCTTTGTGCAGAAAAACAGCAACAAAGTCACTGAGGCAAAGGCGCGCCTGAAAATGAACCAAATGAAGATAAGTTTTACCTGTTTTCTGATTTTTATATTTCATCTTTCGACTTTCGGTTTCCCACTGAAAGCAGAAAACCGTGTTGCGGAAAAAATACAAATCGATAGAAACTTGTTTCGTCCTTTTTCTGAAGCCATCCACAGCATTCAATACGATATGCTGGGAAAGGATAAAGGGAAAAGTCGAGTAAGGATGATTGATAAAAATACCCTGCACGTAACGCTCACATTTTCACTTCAGGAGACACTCCGGCAAGACGATTGGCAGCTGACTGTAGCACCTGCTTTTGCGCCTTCTTTCCACTGGGCGCCGCATCTCACCCCAACCGATAATCACATCATCGACCAGCACGTGTTTCGCTCCCCTGCCCTCATTATGGCTGATACAGAGCAAGTAATAGTGCTGATTCCCGATTTGAATATCCTGCAAAAAGACGTGCCTGTGCGGTGGTATTTAGACCTGAATGCCGAAACCAACACGCTCAGCCTTGGAATGAGCAACAGCAGCGTAGCCGAGCACGTGTTGTTTCATCGGGAGGCGGGCGCCGAATATCCTCAAGGCGAAATTGAAATCGGATTTTATCTGATGCGCTACACCGATGAAGCCACTCTGAAAAATCCGTTCCGCAAGCCGTTGGATTTTTTGTGGAGCCGCTGGGGGCGCGAGTTTTACAAAGCCGGGAATCCGATATGCGGGGGATTGGAATCCTACGTAAAACATACTTACAATTGGGCATTCGATACGTGGGGCAAAAGCGTGTGGCAGGAGTTTGAACTTAACGGAAAAAAAGTAGGCGCGCCCACGTTCATCGTCAACGTAACGCAAAGTCCCAATTTTCCGGGTGAAATCAACGAGCGCGAGTTTCGTTCCGTGTGGAATCAAGCGTGGTTCAGTTCGTTGCGTTCGGCAAGCGGTTTGTACCGATACGCGAGACGTACCGGCAACTCCGCTCTTCTCGAAAAAGCCAACCTCACAAAAGAGCTGGCTTTGGCTTTCCCGCAGAAAAACGGATTTTTTCCCGGACTCATCGCTGCTGAAATGCACGAAGTGGAAATTGCCGGTAAAAAATACAACCGCAGCAAAGGATGGAATCACTTTTACTGGGGAAACTCCAACCGCAATCCTTATGCGTGGAATCCCCGCGAATCGCCGTTTCATATCCTCGATATGAGTTGGACGGCCTTGCTGATGCTCCGTTGGTACGATGAACTGGAAAATGATAAAAGATTGTTGAAGTACGCCGAAAATTACGCGAACGCGTTGCTCGGAATTCAATACCCAAACGGGTTTTTTCCCGCCTGGCTTGATGCGCACACGATGAAGCCGATGCAGCACCTCAACGATTCTCCCGAAACTTCTATGTCCGTTACCTTTCTGCTGAAATTGTACGAACTCACGCAAAAAGAAGAATATAAAAACGCCGCCCTAAAAGCGATGGAAGCCGTTATCGAGAACGTAGTTCCCGAAGGCCGCTGGGAGGATTTCGAAACCTATTGGTCATGCTCCCGATACGGGTCGGACAATCTGGTCGGAAAAAAAGTAGCGCGCAACAATATGTACAAACAGAATAATTTTTCGATGTTCTGGACGGCCGAAGCACTGCTTGAGTGCTATCGCGCTACCTCCAATGAAAAATTTCTTGAATTGGGCCAACGCACGCTCGATGAACTGCTGATGACGCAAGCATCGTGGCAGCCACCGTATATGTACGTGAACGTGCTGGGCGGGTTTGGAGTACTCAATGCCGACGGCGAATGGAACGACTCACGCCAAAGCCTTTTTGCCGAACTCATTCTGCAATATGGAAAATTACTGAATAAACCCGAATACACCCAGCGCGGATTTGCCGCCTTAAAAGCAGCATTCGTGATGATGTATTGCCCCCAAAACCCGCAAACCAAAAAGCAATGGGAAAAAGTATATCCCTTTTTCGGGCCGGAAGATTACGGCTTCACAATGGAAAATTACGGTCACGGCGGTCGCACAAGCCCCGAAGGCGAAGGAATGGGTGAATTCACCATTTACGACTGGGGAAACGGTGCCGCAGCAGAGGCTTATAATCGCATTCTGGATAAATTTGGAAAAATTGAATAAAATCTAACAATCTAAAGTCTTGGTTCTATTATCTTGGCTCTTGATTCTTAAACTATAAATATATGAAACTAAAACAAATCAATCTTATTTTGCTTTCGGCAGGACTTCTCCTTGCTTCCTGCACCGGCAACAAAAAAACATCGGAAAATATGGAAAAAACGTATGAGAAAGGAACATTCGGTTACGACTTGAAGTATCTCACGGATATGGACAGCGGATTAGTAGTATTGCAATCGGATGACGGCAAAGCACAGCTCATTGCTTCGGCAAAATACCAGGCAAAAGTATTTACTTCAACAGCCAATGGCGAAGAAGGGAACAGTCACGGATTCATCAATTACGACTTTTTTGATGCCGGAATAATTGATGAACATATGAACGGTTTCGGAGGTGAAGACCGCTTCTGGCTGGGTCCCGAAGGAGGACAATATTCCATCTATTTCGCACCCGGCACAGAACAGGTTTTTGAAAACTGGCATACGCCCAAAGCCATCGATATTGAGGAATGGAATGTGGAAAACGCTTCTTCGAAATCTGCGACTTTTACCAAAGATATGGAACTGCAAAATTATCAGGGCAGTACATTGAGCATTGCTGTGGAGCGGAAAGTATCGTTGATGTCCGATGCTGAAATTGCAGGCGAACTGGGAGTAACATTACCCACCGAAGTGAATGCCGTGGCTTACGCTACCGACAACAAAATTACGAACCAAAACGATTTTGAGTGGACCGAGAAAACGGGAACCGTGTGCATTTGGATGCTCGATATGTTCAATCCATCCGATTCGGCCGTAACGGTAATCCCTTACAACACCGGAAATGAAAAAGAACTCGGCAGGGTGGTTACCTCCGATTATTTCGGTGAAATTCCGTCCGAAAGGTTAATCGATGAAAACGGAACGCTTTATTTCAAAACCGACGGAAAATCGCGCGGAAAACTGGGAATGAATGCTAAACGCACAAAAGCGATTGCAGGAAATTACGATCCTATTTCGAAAAGGCTTACGGTGGTTACGTTCGATGTTGATCCATCGGCCGTGTATCTGAATCAGGAATGGAATCCCGATAGAAATCCGCTTGTGGGTGATGCGCTCAATGCCTACAACGACGGTCCGCTGGAAGACGGCAGCATTATGGGCCCATTCCTCGAACTGGAAAGTTGTTCGCCCGCTGCGTTCCTGAAACCGGGAGAATCGTTGTCGCACAATCACAACGTTTTCCACTTCGTGGGCGATGAAGCAGCCCTCACTTCCATTGCGCAAAAATTGCTCGGTGTGAATCTCGAAAAAGTAAAAAACATTTTCTGAAAAACAATTACAAATGATAATCTCACTTCGTTCGGATAAAGTCGTGTCGTTAAACTAATTCATCATTCAGCCGTTATCGCGAAGCATTATCAATTAAAAATATTTTAACAAAGTATGAATACAAAACATCGCTTAGTTCCCGCAGGAATCCTGTTTCCGTTTATCCTGCTCACTTCACTCTTTTTCATTTGGGCGGTACCCAACAATATGACCGACACAATGCTCGCGGCTTTCAAACGGATTATGAGCTTGAGCGATACGCAGACGGCATGGATTCAGGTAGTTTGCTACCTGCTCGGTTATGGTTGTTTTGCTATACCGGGCGCTATTTTCATTAAAAAATACACCTATAAATCGGGAGTTTTGCTGGGGTTGGGCTTTTGTATTTTCGGCGGCATCCTTTTTTATCCGGCAATGC
>JAUNRY010000080.1 GCA_030539475.1 Bacteroidia bacterium
CAGAAATTGTACTTTCGTATGGAGTTAATTATTTCAATCATGTTTGAATATTTTCTGCAAATATAATTATTTTCAAATACAATTGAAAATATTATTGCATTTTTCAAATGCAAACGTGAGTGATAAATAGTTGACAATCTTTTTTTGTATCCATTATTAAACTTGTGTTGGAAAACAATTAAAATAGCCTTTTGAAAAACATATTTAAAGTTTTCTATGTTCAAAAAGAGTGCAAGTGTTGAAAATTAGCTGTAAGCAGTTTTATTGATGCGTGAATGAATGACAGGAAAATGAACTTTTAACGACTTTTTGAGAAATGAATAAAGCAACAGAAATTGAAGAAATTTTGCATAATTTATCGCCTAAGAAAATTACCAATATTCTGCAGGATCCCCAAAAAACGGCCAAAGTAGTGAATTTGGTGTATGTAACCGATACTGGCTCTCCGGGTATAATGCGCAAGAAAAACGGCAAATCTTTCCGATATTTACTTAATGGAAAGGAGGTTAAAAGCAAAAAAGTACTGCAAAGAATACAAAAACTGGTTATTCCACCTGCCTGGGAAGATGTGTGGATATGTGCACTTGAAAACGGGCATTTGCAGGTTACGGGCTTTGATGTGAAAAAACGGAAGCAATACCGATATCATCCGGCGTGGGTTGCGTTGCGGAACCACAGTAAATATTACCGCATGGTACAATTTGCACATGCTTTGCCCGCGATCAGGCTTCGCATTGAAAAGGATCTTGCCCGCAAGGGACTTCCTCAAGAGAAAGTGCTGGCGGCCGTAATAAGCTTAATGGAACGCACCAACATACGGGTAGGAAATAATGTATATGAGAAACTTTACGGCTCGTTCGGGCTCACCACCCTGAAAGACAAACATATTGACGTGAAAGGAAATACCATTCGTTTTTCTTTCAAAGGCAAAAAAGGAGTTTATCACGATATCACGCTTAAAAACCCCAAATTGTCGCGTATCGTGCAACGTTGCAAGGAAATTCCCGGCAAGGAATTATTTCAATATTACGATGACGAGGGAAAGCGACAAACCATCGACTCCGGAATGGTAAATGATTACATAAAAGAAATAAGCGGCGAAGAATACACATCCAAGGATTTTAGAACATGGGCCGGAACGGTAAGTGCATTTCTTGCATTTAAAGAGTTAGGTTGCGCCGAAACCGATACCGAGAAAAAGCGGAAAGTAGTGGAAGCCCTCGATAAAGTGGCGGCACATCTTGGAAACACCCGCAGCGTATGCAAAAAATATTACGTGCATCCGCTTATCATAAGTCTTTATGAAAGCGGCGCTCTACAGGATTATTATGATCAACTCGATAAAATAGAACGCAATGATAATCAAACCGATCTGACCGAAGAAGAAAAAATTATACTTTCCATTCTGGAAAAATGATGGTTCCCGAACTGGAAATATCGTGATTTCACAAAACAAATTTTATCTTTTCCGGAGTAAATTTACTTGGGCCGAGTATCGGGGAATGAATCAGCTGCGGTTTTTTCTCCCACTTACTCAACCTCCCGTTGCGTTCTAAAATCATAAAAAGTTTTCCGCATTAAATCGGCCAACGACAGCTGGTAGTTGATGTAGGCGCGCAAATGAGAAGTGTACGCGTTGTTCAACCGGTTTCTTTCCAAGGCCAGCGATTGGCTGTCGATATCGCCGTCGGAAAAACGCTGGCGCGTAATCTCGAAACTTTTTTCGGCCACCGATACGTTTTTTTCCAGCACTTGCAGCCTTTTCAGGTTGCTGTTTATACCGGCCACCAGATTTTTCACTTCGGTTTCTATTTCGCGCTCCACCTCTTCTTTGCGGTAGGTATATTGCTTGAGCCGCGATTGGGCAGCCCGCACCAACGCTCTGTTTTCGCCCCAATCCAGAATTGGGATGGTTATGGTAAGCCCTATGCCGTAGCTTGAGTTTCGGTCTATCAGATTATTGTATGAGTTTCGGATGGATTGCATGAAACTGATGTCGGCCTGATGATCCATTCCCGCTCTTTCAAAGTAGGCATCAACACTCCCTTTTATCAATCCGTTTGCTTTTTGCTGCTTTATGTTCAGCTTTTGCAGCTCAATTTGAATCTCCTGTTCACGCACTTCCAGCCGGTTTCTGAGAGCCAGGTTCACGGCCTGCACCGGATCTACGATAACAATCTCATAATTCATTTCGTTGTTGAGTGTTATCGTGTCGGCTAAATTCAACCCCAATAATTCGATGAATGAGTTTTTTGCCGACTCTTCGTTTAACACGGCAATATCGTGATTGTTTTGCGCCTCGGCCAAATCCACTTCCATTTGCAGGGCGTCCACTTCGCGAATTAGCCCGGCGGCGTACTTATTTTTCGATATTTCGTAAGCCTCCATCTGCCGTTCCAGGTCGAGCGACGCAATTTCGGTGCTTTTCTGAAGCGACAACAAATTATAATAAGCGCTGCTTACCTGATAAATAAGATTCAGCTCTTCTCTTTTGTATTGTTTGTTGGAGCGTTCGTAATCCAGTTCGGCTCTTTTCAGGGTCGATTTTATGCTGTTGTACGCGTAAAACGAGTTGAGCGGCTGGTTAAAACCGATGCGTGAGCGCAGACGTGAAGAACGAAAATTACTTTTCAGGTTATCGCTGCTCGACAACATGTTGCTTATGAATATATTACCGTCGGTGGGCAGGGGTTGATTGATGGTTAATACGCCCGAATATCCCAATTCTTTTACGGGATAAAAATAGGTGATTCCCGTGGTATCTTTCCAGCTCTCGATGGTTTCGTTGTATTGGGGAGCGCCAATAGTCATATCGATATGTGTTTTCAGGCGGCTGGTTGCCGATTTCAGGTTGTATTCGGCAATTTTCAGGTCTTCGCTCAGTGTCAACATGCTGTAGCTCTTACTTTTGGCTATCTCGATGCTTTCTTCCAGCGTAAGTGTGTAGGAAGACTGGCTGTGAAGCGAAAAAAAACAGATGAAACCCAAAAAACCTGTGAAAAGTAGCTTTTTCATTGCGATTATTTTTTTATTTTTTTCATTATGGCCGTATGGAACTATTTTTGTAGTGTGTTTGAATTACAGCGTTGTTCTTGTGGTGTTTGGCTTATCGGACTGGATCATACCGTCGTAAAGATAAATATTTCGGTGCGCGTAGCCGGCCACTTCCTGCTCGTGCGTGATTAAGATAATGGTATTGCCTTCGGCATGCAACTCATCGAAAAGGCGCATGATTTCAACACCGGTTTTTGAATCGAGCGCGCCGGTGGGTTCATCGGCCAATAAAATTCCCGGACGGGTAATTAACGCCCGGGCAATAGCAACGCGTTGTCGTTGCCCGCCGCTCAATTCGGATGGTTTGTGCCCCACGCGATCTGCCAGCCCTACCCTTTCCAACGCTTTCAATGCCCTTTCTTTTCGCTCCGCGCTTGGCGTGCCGGCATAAACCAACGGGAGTTCCACGTTTTGAACAGCGTTTAGGCGAGGCAAGAGGTTGAAATTCTGAAAAATAAACCCAATTTCCTTGTTTCGCATTATAGAGAGGGCATCATCGTCAAGCGTGCTTACATCTACATTGTTAAAATAGTAATGTCCGCTGGAGGCAGTATCCAAACAGCCAAGGATATTCATCAGCGTGGATTTTCCCGATCCCGACGGCCCCATTATCGCCACATATTCGTTTTTTTCGATAGTAAGGTTGATTCCGTGAATAACGGGAATTTCAGTATCTCCCAGCGAATAATTCTTTTTTAAATCTTTTATTTCGATTAGCATAATTGATGTCTGATGTTTAACCTCTCCTCAACCTTCTCCTCTTGCGGAGGAAATTGAAGGAGGGTGTTTTTTATTCATACCGAATGGAATCTACCGGTTTGAGGTTCGCCGCGTTTTTCGCCGGCAAATACCCGAAACTAACGCCCACGATTACCGAAAACGAGAACGCTACAAACACGGAATAGGGTTGAATGTAGGTGGTTATATCGGTAAACAGGGTAACGATGAGCGAAAGAACAATGCCGATTAAAACCCCGATAATGCCACCGGTGATGCTTATGGCTACCGATTCGGTAACGAACTGGCTCATAATGTCTATTTTGCGAGCTCCCACCGCCCGGCGGATTCCTATTTCTCGCGTGCGCTCCATAACCGTTGCCAACATAATGTTCATAATGCCTAAGCCGCCTACCAGCAACGATATAGCGGCGATAGCGCCCAAGAGGAAGTTGTAAATTTGCCGCTCTTTTTCTTCTTGTTTCAGCAGTTCAAAGGGTATGACGATGCTGTAATCGTTGTTGTTGAAATGACGGCGCCGCAGAATTTCGTTGATAATTTTGGATGATTCCACCAACCGGTCGGAGCCGGCTATTTGAACGGTAATTTGCTGAATTTCGCTCGTCAGGGCGTTTTCGCGCGTGAAGCGGTTTAAGAAAAGCGACAGCGGAACAAAAACATCTGTATTTAAGTCTCGTGCCGCCAATTCGCCCACGGTTTCGGTGAAAAGGCTTTTCGATTCCAGCACGCCGATTACTTCGAGCCATTGGTCGTCTATTTTCACCAGCTTACCAATGGGATCTTCGCCTTTAAAAAAGTTGGCGGCTACGCCGGCGCCCAGTACGCACACTCTCAGCCGCTCGTTGTAATGCTTGTCGCTGATGAAGTCGCCTTTCTGAACCCGGTAGTTCATCATTGCCTGAAAATCGGGCGTGATGCCTATGATGGTCGATTTTACCGACCTGTCGTTGTAGCGCACGTCGGTGTTTTTTTCGGCTTGCGAGGCAATTCTCTCCACGCCCGGCACAATTTCTTTTATTACGCCGGCATCCTGAATGGAAAGCCCTTGCGAAAACTTGGCTCTTACTTCTTCCAGTTCTTCATCGGATAGCGATTTCTCGCGGATAATGATGTTGTTCACCCCCAAATCCTGGTATTTGGCAATGGCCTCGCGTTTAGCGCCTTCGCCAATGGACAGCATGGTAATAACCGATGCCACGCCGAAAATAATTCCCAACATGGTAAGGAAAGAACGGAATTTGTGGTCGGCCAAGCCTTGAATAGCAAGGCGAATGTTTTCGTTGTATTGCATTATTAATTGTAGTTCAAACAGATGATCGATTGTCTCGGTGAATATTTAACGTGCTCGAAGCGAATTACCACGAACGTATGTTTTTAAAGAAATTCGCATCTTACGGTCATCCCGGGTTTTAGGCGTTCGTCGGGTTTCAGTATTCTTACTTCCACGTCGAATACTTTCTGACGCGACCGCTGGTCTTTCAACCGGCACAGTTTCCCGATGTAGGCAATTTCGCCGTCGAAAACCATGTTGGGCATGGCGTCTAATCGCACGGCAACTTTTTGGTTGAGATTGATTTTCAGAAAATCGGTTTCGTTCACCTGCGTGTTTACTTTCATAAATTCCAGTTCGGGAACTATGGCTAAGTTGTTGCCGGCGTAGATGTTGTCGCCAATTTTGTAAAGATTTTGTCCGGGAGCCTGCCAGTTTATCGCTATCTGGAATACTCCCGACACCGGCGCGCGCAAGGTGAGTTGCGGAATGAGGCTTTTGGCGTTGGCGAGCTCGGTTCGGATTTGGTGCACGCGGATTTCCTGAATTTTCAGGTCGGAGGCGTTGATTTCTTTGTTGAGTTCGAAAACCCGTTTTTCCTTTTCCAGATTAATAACCGCTTGTTCGTATTCGAGTTGTTTGATTTGCCGCAGCCGCTCCGACTCGAACCGTGAGGCTTCCAATTCTATTTTTTTTAAATCAAACGCCGCCAATTCATTTCGGATTTTCGATTCGCTTTCCTGTTTTCTGTTCTCCTGTTCAACGTAAAGTTTTTCCAGCACAGCCAATTGCGTCTCCAGGCTGCTTTCGCTCTCCAAGATGTATTTGTTTACTTCGGCGGGATCGAACTGCGCAATGGAATCGCCTTTCTTTACAATTTCGCCGTGGTTGAGCAGCCCCACAATTTTCATCTGGTACCAACGCGGCCCGTATCGGCTTACGGTAACCGATCGTGAGTTTACGGCCGCCAGCTCTCCGGTTTCCACAATGATACTTCCGTGCGATGCTCCTCCGGCACCGCCGGCTCCCGCACCGTTTTTGCACGAACCCAAAAGCAGCGCTGAGAAAAGTACCGGCAGCAGGAGGTATGCGTGTGTTTTGGTCATCATATTTCAGCGTTTTGAGGGTTTTCTTCGGTGGTTTCCTGCGCGAACGGATCCACGAGTGCAATCTCTTCGCCGGCTTTCAACCCATTGGTTACCACTATGTAATCGGTATTGTTGATTCCGGTTTCAATTTCGGTTTTGTCGTACCCCGAACCGCGTTTTCTGTAAACAAAGTTTTTGTCGCCTTCGGCCATAACGGCGTCAATGGGAATGTAGAGCACATCGTCCACTTTATCTATGATGATGCGGCAGCTCACGGTGAGCCCGGGGAGCAGGTTTTTGTCGGATTCGTTGAGAAGTATTTCCACCGGAAACACTTTTATTTTGGAGTTCTGGTCTTTGTTTACGGCCAAATTGGCGATGGAATTTATGGTTCCCGAGAAAACGCTTTCGGAAAAAGCATCGGGTTTTATTTCCACGTTCAGCCCTTTGTTGAGTTTGGCAACATCTACTTCGTTGATTTTTACGGTGGCTTTCAACGACGATAAATCGGGCAGTTGAATGATGGGAAATCCGCTCCAGCATTGGTCGCCAATCTGAAATTTGTTGTTGCTGCTCCAATTTCGCGAAATGATGGCTATGCCCGACGACGGCGTTACAACTGATAGCTTTTGGAGCGTTTCGCGCGCCTCGTCCAGTCGCGATTGAAACTGCATGATGGACAGGTTTTTCTGCTTGATTTCTTCGTGCTGAATTTTCACCCGGTTGTCTATCTGTTCTTTGGCTCGTTCGAGCGCGATGTCGGCTTTGTCGAGGTTGAGCTGGATTTCTTTTTTCTTGATGTCGGATTCGTAACCGGCCGACTCGAAGCGGATTTTCGATATTTCGTGCGAAATGCGCGTAACTTCGTAGGCGGCGCGCAATTCTTCGAGTTCCGATTGCTGCTGGGCTTTCATTTTATCGAGTTCGGCTTTGGCAATTTCCAGGCTCGACTCGGCTTCCACAATACCTTTGTGCACTTCAGAGGGGTCGAAAACGATGAGCGTGTCGCCCGCATTCACTTCCTGTCCGTCTCTTACCAGTTCGGTAATTTTCAGGTTTCCGTAGCGCCACGAAATCATCGGCGCCACAATGTTGATGGAGTTTATGGCTTCAATTTCGCCTTCTTCGTACATATCGATAAAAAGGGTGCCCTTGGTTACTTTTCCAACGGGAATTTGCTGGGTTTCCTTTTTTTTGCAAGCTGTGAGCAACAACGAACAAAAAATGGCGAAAATCAATGCTTTCGATATATTTCTCATTTTAATACGATAACTTGTAAACTGTTTTCTGTTATATTAATTATTGTGTTGTTGTTGTAGAGTCGTTCAACAACGTTTTTCCTCTAATCATGGAAGGGGGCGGTTTTATGAGCGCGATAACTTCTCCATGCCGCAATCCGCCGGACACGATGGATTCTTTGTGCGAAGAAAGCCCTGTGGCGATTTGGCGCATCTCGTATTTTTTATTTTTTCTAACATAGACTACTTTGAGGGAATCTTCGTCGAAAATGGCAATTTGCGGCACCACAATGGTATCGGGCACTTGTTGCAAGTACACGCGGCAATTGGCGGTTAATCCCGATTCGGGGAGTTGCAGCGCACTGTCAACCGAGGCTTCTACTTCAAAAAACTTCACTTTTGAACCCTCTTTGTATGGTTGTCCCACGGGGAGTTTTTTTGTTATTTTTCCGTAAGCCGTGTTGTTGGGCATCGCGTCGAAACTGAAGCTCACGGAGTCGTTTTCGGTTATTTGCCTGAAGTCCGTTTCGCTTGCCATCATTTTCACTTTCATTTCCGATACTTCCGGAATGATTACAATGGGCATATTGCTCCACACGTTGTCGCCGACTTTTAGTTTCATACCCCACATCATCCGCGAATTGGCTACAATGGCCAATCCGTTGCGGGGGGCGCGAAGGGTTAAACCGTCTAAAATGGTTTTAGCGGAGGCCAGCCGGTTGGTAAGCTGTTGAATGTTTAGTTCCAGTTTCCGCACTTCGGATTGATTGATGACGTTGAGCGCTTCGAGTTTTTTTTCGAATTTATTTTTCTCGATAAGGGCGCGTTCCAGCTCCAAGTCTTTGATTCTGCGTTGCGTGGGCGTGGCAAATTGCAGTTGGAGAGAGTCTAAATGCGCAATTTCGGTATCGGCTTCGTTGTTTTTCACCTGCGCTTCCAACAGCGCGTATTGCATTTGCAAATCGGCTTTCACTTTGCTGAGTTCTGCCTCGGCGGTTTCTAACTGAATAACCAGGTTATCGTGTTCGGTTTTCCGGTTGTTGTCTTCCAAAATGCACAAGACGTCTCCTTCGTTTACCACCGTTCCGTCGTCAATCAGAAATGTGATAATGGCATCAACGTTTCTGGGACAAACAAGCGTGGTGGAATGTACTGGTTCGGCCACGCCATCTATAACAACGGTGTTTTCGAAATTTGTGGCGGTAATGGCATACGTAGAGAGGTTCTCTTCTTTCATAAGGCAAGAAGAGAAAAATGCAAATAGAAGAGTTGCAATGAAGATTATCTTATATTTTTTCAAGATAATGCTTTTGTTAGATTAAGGCACAAATGTATGATTGTTTTTCTATTTACGAAAACGAAGTAACGATAATTATGGAAAATTATGTTTTGTTGCAAAAAATTTAAAAACGATGGTTGATGAATTACGG
>JAUNRY010000332.1 GCA_030539475.1 Bacteroidia bacterium
CAGGTTTTCGGGTTTTAATTTTCTGGATGATGCCGGTTTCAGTATAAAATCATCACCCGAAAGTGTGTATCCCGATGCCAAAATTACGGCGCGTTCCATAGCGTGTTGCAATTCTCGCACGTTGCCCGGCCAATTGTACGCGTTTAGTTTTCGCAAAGCGGATGAAGAAATGCTTCGAATATCTTTCTTGTATTTTTTCGCGAAGCGGTGCAAAAAGTGATGGGCAAGCAGTTCAATGTCTTTTCCACGCTCACGAAGCGGCGGGATGTGCAGTTCTATGGTATTGATTCGGTACAGCAAATCCTGCCTGAATTCGCCACGCTCCACCATCGCGTGAATATCGGCATTGGTGGCACAAAGCAACCGTACATTTATGTGTACGGGCGTGGTGCTGCCGAGCCGCATAATTTGTTGCTTTTCGATAGCGCTTAGCAGCTTCATTTGCGTTGCGGGCGTAAGATTACCGATTTCGTCCAGAAATAATGTACCACCCGAGGCGATTTCGAACCGTCCTTGTTTTTCTTTTTTGGCATCGGTGAACGCGCCTTTTTCGTAACCGAAAAGTTCGCTTTCGAACAACGTTTCCGGAATGGCACCTAAATCAACGTGCACAAAAGGCTTGTCGGCTCGTGGCGAACAACGATAGAGCAGGTTGGCAATCAAGTCTTTTCCGGTTCCGTTTTCACCCAGAATGAGGATGTTGGCATCGGTGTTTTTTAGTTTATCGATGGTGTCGAACAACGATTGCATCACATCGCTTTCACCAATAATTTCGGGAAACGAACGGTTGCTTTCAAATGCCGCCACTTGTTTCTTTAGCCGCGAAACCTCGGTGCGCCCGCGACGCAACTGCACTGCCGAGGCCACCGTGGCCAGCAACTTATCCTTTGCCCACGGCTTGGGAATGAAATCGGTAGCGCCGGCTTTGATGGCTTGCACTGCTTTTTCGGTATCGGAGTACGCAGTTACAAAAATCACCACCGCATCGGGATCTGTTTCTTTTATTTTTTCGAGCCAGAAGAAACCTTCCTGTCCGCTATCCGCATCTTTCGTAAAGTTCATATCAAGTAAAATAACATCGGGCCCGAACGTTTCCATAAAATGGGTGATACGTTCGGGTTTTGTGCTGACTTTTACCTTTTCAACGTGTGGTTGTAGCAGCAGATTGAGGGCGAAGAGAATATCTTCGTTGTCGTCTATGATGAGTATTTTTCCTTGTTTTTGCATATTGTATCACCGCTTTGCGGCTTTGAATTGTTGGGTTGTGTTATTATCTACCATAATGTTACCGCTACGCGGTTTGAGATTTCTTGATTGATTTTCTACTTTCCGATAATTATCGAAAACCGCCGCGACACGCGTCCGTAACCTCCCAAAATTAGCGCGATACAATTTTTCGAATGCTTACGTTTCAACAATTTAATCACAAATGTTATTGGTTACATTTTTTAGCCGCATAGCGGCTGTATTATGGTAGCCCGTTCGTATGACGAGAGTTAGAGCCGCATAGCGGCGGTACAATTACATTCATCATTCATAAAAT
>JAUNRY010000081.1:0-1874 GCA_030539475.1 Bacteroidia bacterium
ATCCCTTTTTCAAAGTTTGGATGCCGCAGTTGGTGGATCCGAGAAAGTAAAAAAAAATTTCAACTTTGTTAAATTTCATCCATCAACTTGTCAACTTCTTTATCAAAATCCACGTTTTGATCCGGATTCCAAAGCCAATCTTCGCTCAACAACAGATTCTTAATCTTTGATTTTTTGAGAGCGGGGGAATCTTCGTTCAGTTGTTCCAAATGAATCAACACCGATTCTTTTTCGAAAGGATCTTCCTTGTACTTCAAATCCAAATCGTATTGAGTTTCGGTATTGCCGCCGTGTCGTAGTTTTAAAAAATCGCGGTATTTTTTCTCGTTGTCCCATTTCCAACGAATAATCACCGTATCAGACAGGCCCGATCTTTTTGTATTGTCGCCTATATTTTCTTTCATTGTTCTTTTATTCATTTAGGTTGTTATTAATTCAGTTAATAGATTCCACCTCCATGCTAAAATCAATTTCATTGTCTTGTGCAATATCTTGCGCCTCTTCCACTATATCGCTCCTGTATTTCTTATCGTCGGAAACCGGAGGCTTTGTATCCGTATGCTCGTCACCGGCAAGCATCATAAACTCATCTAAATTGTCTTTGTTGCTATTGTAAGCATCGATTATCTCATCCAACACTTTTTCGGTTATTTCCCGGCATAAGGTAAAAAACCTCTCTTCTTGAAAAGAGATACAATACATTAATTCGCCTTCTTTTTCTTTTATATTGTCAATGTTAGCAACAGTAGGGGAAAATCCCGGAATTATTACGTTAAATTTATCGCCAATTTTATATTTCATGAAGATTAAACAGACTTATATTGTGTTATTTTCTGATGTTTCAAAAACCATTTAATAATAAACATTTTTCCCAACCGTAATGTTTTCGAAACATGAATTTACTTATCTTCATAGTTAAAATCAACTGCCGATTACCCTTTCCCGCCGCTACCGATTAATAACTACTTGCGTTTACTGAAGATCCACGCCATAAAATCGTTTTCGTTGAAGGCGGGAGTCCAGCTGTCGTGATTTATGCCGGGATATTCAATGTATTCTACGCCGGCTTTGTTTTGTTTGAGCGTTTTGTAGGCTTCGCGCGAATAAGTAACGGGAACAACCGTATCGGCATCGCCGTGATAAATTCGAATAGCTGTTCTGGTTTTAATTCTCCCCAACCTTTCGATACTTACTCCGCCGCAGATGGGGATGGCTGCAGCAAAAAGATGAGGATAGCGGCACAACATGTCGAATGTTCCCATTCCACCCATCGAAAGCCCGGCAATGTAAATCCTGTCTTCATCTACCGGATATTTTTCAATTGCCTCATCCAGTACTTTTTTCACCAGGCTCAACGCCTTAGTCATGGGCGGATTCTGATTAAAAGCGCTTTCTCCCGCAGCGGCCGAACGGTTTCTGGGCGCCCAGGAATCTTCTTGCGGACATTGTGGGAAAATCACAAAAGCCGGGTATTTCTCCCTATTCACCGGATTGGTAAACATATTTCCGCCGTGCCGCAATTGCGCTTCATTGTCGTTGCCGCGCTCACCGGCGCCGTGCAGGAAAAGCACCAGAGGATATTTCTTATTCGGCGCTACTTTTTCGGGCGTTAACACTCTGTAACGAAGCGTATCGTTTTCGGGAGAGATGTAAACTTTCTTTTCAAATTCTTCTTGTTGTGCCAAAGCAGCAAAAGACACCCACATAAATACTGAGATGAGAAGCGAATTTTTCATATTTTATTTCGTTTTTTAAAATAACCGTTGCAGGGCCGGCCTGTCGTTAATGGCTATTGCGCGCCTGTTCACATCAATAAGCCCTTCATCGGCCATCTGCATCATAACGTTTACCAAGGCCGGGCGGGAAACTCCGAA
>JAUNRY010000081.1:1884-8744 GCA_030539475.1 Bacteroidia bacterium
AGTTGAAACTCCTGTTCGCCTTTCGATTCTCTCAACACAAAATAGGCCAGTTTGGCACGGATGGTGCGCAGCGACGCCAACCGGAGCTTTTCCGATAAAAAAGCGACCTTGTTGGAGATATACGACAAAAAAGCTTTCATAAAATCGGGGTACTTGCTCATCAGCAGATACACGTTATCCTTGGGAATGAGAATAGCCGTGCAATCCGTTTTTGCCAGCGCCGTAACGGGCGATATGTTGTTGGTGGCAAACAGAAATCCGGTTGCCAGCGGATTGGGTGCTTTTATGAGTTCTATTTTCATGAAATCGCCTTTCTCGTCAGACATTTCCGTGATAACTTCACCTCTGACCACAATATAAAGCATTTCGTAAACCGCTCCCTGGGCTACCAGCATATCGCCTTTCCCGTATCGTTTTACGCCGTAACGCACATCTTGCAAAAAGCTTTCTCTGTCTCCTTTTGGGATAGAATTGCACAAAGGACACTGGAATATGGATTGAGAATAATCTGTATAAGGATGGTTCATAAGCTTGATTGTATTCGGCAGATATTCAATTGTAATTCGATGTAGCGGTGAAAGCATCAACTAAACACCCAATTCGCATGAATCAAAATATCGATGCCACCTTTATCTTGCGAAAATACTCATTTTTTTTGCAATTCGTAATAAATATTACAGTATTTTACACTCAAATCTCTTTTTTTTGTATTTAAGTTGATTAGAGTATTCTCAAATTGAATTTATCATGAGTAAACTAAAGAATATCTGGAACGAAGTAAAACCCCGCGGTGGTTGGAAATATCCGGCCATCATCATCACGGGAGCCTTTGTGGGGTTGTTTATCTACACTTTTATCGCTTCCCGTGCCTATAGTTACCTGTCGGATAATCCGAGAACTTGCGTCAACTGCCACGTAATGGCTCCTTACTACGCTACCTGGACGCACAGTTCGCACGCCCGCAACACCACTTGCAACGATTGCCACGTTCCGCACAACAACATCGTGAACAAGTATTTTTTCAAAGCCAAAGACGGCCTTCGGCATTCCACCGTTTTCACGTTGAGAAAAGAAGCCACCGCCTTGCAAGCCATAGAAGCAAGTTCGCAAGTTATCATGAACAACTGTATCCGTTGCCACACGCAACTCAATCAGGAGTTTGTGAATACCGGAAGAATGGGATTCAAAGAGATGAAAGCCATGGGCGGAAACGCCTGCTGGGATTGCCACAGAGATGTTCCGCACACCCGGAGCCGTGCCGAAACATCCACACCCCATGCGCTCGTTCCCCTGCCGGACACCAACGTTCCGGATTGGCTGAATACAGCCATGAGTAAAAAATAGCTGCCGGCTGCTGGCAAGACAGTAAAAATTTCAATCTGTAATAGCACAAGTTCAACGCATAGCCAAAAGCCAACAGCTAAAAGCTAAAAGCAATAATTAAAAAATAAATAACTATCAAATTTATCACTATGAGTACAAATAACGATAACAAGAAGATGAAGCCCTGGGTAGGATGGCTTCTGTTCTTCGTTACAATGGGAGTAGTATTTTTATTGGGAATGCTTGCCGCGTCCATCACGCAGCGAAGAGCTGAAATAGTAAGCATTATGAGCAATAAAAAAGTGGAAATCAAAGGAATTGAGTCGCGAAACGAAATTTTCGCCGATAATTATCCGCGTCAATACGAGTCGTGGCTGCAAACCGCCGACACTACTTTCCAAAGCGAATTCAACGGCAGCAGTGTTGTTGACGTATTGGCAGAACGCCCCGAAATGGTGATTCTCTGGGCCGGATACGCTTTCTCGAAAGATTACGGAACACCGCGCGGACACATGCATGCCGTAAACGACGTGCACCACACGCTTCGCACAGGTGCGCCCATGACTCCCGATGCAGGGCCGCAACCGGCCACCTGTTGGACGTGCAAAAGCCCCGATGTTCCCCGCCTGATGGACTCGCTGGGAATTGCTGAATATTACAAAGGCACAATGGCATCGCTGGGGCATGAAATTGTGAATCCGATTGGTTGCGCCGATTGTCACGAGGCGGAAACGATGAACCTGAAAATTTCCCGCCCCGCACTGATTGAAGGATTTCAAAACATGGGACAGGATATTACCCAAATGTCGCAGCAGGAAATGCGTGCGTTGGCTTGCGCGCAATGCCACGTGGAATATTATTTCACGCCCGAGGGAAAATACCTTATTTTCCCGTGGCACAACGGCCTGTCGATGGAAGGAGCAGAACAATATTACGACAGCCTTCAGTTTGCCGATTATACGCACAAACTGAGCCGCGCGCCTATTATTAAAGCGCAGCATCCCGATTACGAAATTTATAAAACCGGTATTCACGCCCAGCGCGGCGTTTCGTGCGCCGATTGCCACATGCCTTACGTATCGGAAGGCGGCGTGAAATATACCAGCCACCACGTTCGCAGCCCGCTGGCAAGCATCAACAACACGTGCCAGGTTTGCCACCGCGAGAGCGAAGAAGACTTGCGCACTGCCGTTTACGAGCGTCAACGCAGCGCTAACCAAATCCGCAACCTGGCGGAAAGAGAACTGGCAACTGCCCATATCGAAGCAAAATTCGCGTGGGACAACGGCGCCACGGAAGCCCAAATGGCCGACATACTGCAACTCCTCCGTCAATCGCAATGGCGTTGGGATTATGCAGTAGCATCGCACGGGGGAGCGTTCCACTCACCGGTAGAATTTCAACGGCTGCTTTCGTTGAGTCTCGACCGAGCACACAAAGCCCGTTTCGCTCTCTCTAAAGTATTGGCTCAGCTCGGCCACATTGGCGATGTTCCCCTGCCCGATATTTCAACCAAAGAAAAAGCACAGGCATACATCGGGTTGGATATGCCGCAGGAAGAAGCCGATAAGAAAGCATTTATGGAAACCGTTGTTCCCAAGTGGCTGGAATCGGCAAAGGCGAATAATCGGTTGGTAAGCCGCAGGTAAAAAATCACCAATTATTAATTACCAATTGCTAATTACAAGACCTATAATGTCTGAGAGTCTAAAGTCTATCAGTCTTGGTTCTTGGTTCTATAAGCCTGTAAATAAATGAATAACTCTCGAAAAATCTGGGAGAAACCGTGGAAGTATACCGAAGGATTTATTGTTGCCGCAGGCATCGCGCTCGCGGGGCTCCTGCTGCAATTCTCACTCGGAAACATCAACCCCACTGATTTTGGTTTCCCCGTAAACATTATCATTGGAGCCCTATTTGTTGTAGGGCTTCTTTGTTGTCATTTTTTGCTGAAAGACAACCACGTGGTGCGTTGGCTGTCGAGCGTGCGCTCTACCCTGCCGGCGCTGCTGGTGATGTTGCTGTTTATCGTTATTATGGGGCTCACGCCGCAGTTCACGATAAACGAACCGCAGGAACACCTGCCCGGAACTATTTTCAGCCGGATGGGCTGGTACCGGATGACGACATCGTGGGCATTCGTGCTTCTTTGCTTTTACACGCTTGCAATTTTGGGGTTCGCCACGTTGAAGAAAACGCGCAAGCCGCAATCGTGGAGGCTTCTGGGTTTCTATCTCAACCACATCGGGCTGTTTCTGGCTCTATTGGGTGGCTTGTTGGGAAGCGGCGATATGCAGCGGTTAACCATGAACGTGGTGGAAGGAAACGTGGAATGGCGCGCGCAAGATGCTTTGGGCAACGTTCAGGAATTACCTGTCGCCATTGAGTTAGATACTTTCAAAATTGAAGAATATTTGCCCAAACTGGTGGTTATCGATAATCATTCGGGAAGGATTTTGCCCGAAAACCGCCCCGAATCTCACATGTTCGAAGCCGTGGGGCAAACCATGCAAATTGCCGGAAACAACATCGAGATTCTCGATTATATTCCCGATGCCGCCGTGGTTCGCGATTCTGCCGCCGTAAGCGTTGTTCCGATGATGATGGAAGGCGCGGCCACGGCACTGAAAGTGCGGGTAACAAATCCATTGCTCGCGAAACCCGTGGAAGGATGGGTAAGCAACGGAAGTTATGTTTTTCCGTATCAGGTGCTTTATATCGATGACGCCACCAGCGTGGCCATGCCGGTTCAGGAAGTAAAAAAATACACATCGCAGGTAACAGTTTTCACCGAAAGCGGCCACACGAAAAAAGCCGACATAGAAGTGAACAAGCCGTTATCCATCAACAATTGGGTAATTTATCAATACAGCTACGACGAATCGTTGGGAAAATATTCCAAAACGAGCGTTTTCGAACTCGTTCGCGACCCGTGGTTGAAAGTAGTTTACACAGGAATTTATATGCTGTTGGCCGGAGCGTTGTTTTTGTTTATTGCCGGGCCGAAAAAATCGTAAATCCACAATCGTAAATCGTAAATTAAAATGACTTGGAATTCCTTTATATATTTTGCCGCCGCATCGGTTATTCTTTGGCTTTTAGCATCGGTTTTAGCGCTGCGAAGCCCTAAGAAACTGCTCCCTACTCTTCTCACCGCACTTGGGCTGGGCGTATTTTTCGCGTTCATACTCGGTTTGTGGATGTCGCTCGAACGGCCGCCGCTCCGCACCATGGGCGAAACCCGCTTGTGGTACTCGTTTTTCCTTCCCGTAGCGGGATTAATAACCTATCAACGATGGGGTTACCGGTGGATTTTATCGTTCAGCGCCATTTTATCAACGGTATTTATCATTGTGAACGTTGTAAAACCCGATATCCACAACAAAGTACTGATGCCCGCCCTGCAAAGTCCGTGGTTCGCGCCACACGTTATTATCTATATGTTTTCGTATGCCATTTTGGGAGCCGTAACGCTGGTTGCGATTTATTACCTGGCACGCGAAAAAAAGATTGCGGACAAAACACGTATCATGGATATGACCGATAACCTGGTGTATGTGGGTATCGCTTTTATCACGATGGGAATGCTGATGGGCGCCATTTGGGCCAAAGAAGCTTGGGGACACTATTGGAGCTGGGATCCGAAAGAAACCTGGGCAGCTGCAACGTGGATGGGATACTTGATTTATATCCATTACCGGCTCCGCAAAACATCGAAAAACAAAATATCGATGATGATGCTCATTTTCGCATTCGTTCTGCTACAAGTATGTTGGTATGGAGTCAATTATTTGCCATCGGCACAAGGACGTAGTGTTCACACATATTCGACAAGATAACGAGACATCAGACGTCAGATATCAGATATCAGACTTTAGACTTTGGACTTTGGACAAATAGAGAATTATTCACAGAACATTCATCGGAGGTTTGCTTCCTCCCTTTTGGGGAGGATTGAGGAGGGGTTCTGACAGCAAGGCGGTCTAACCAAAAACATCAAACATCAAACGTTATGAAACAGATTTATTTTTCACTTATCTCACTGATGCTAATTTTATCGGGGAGCGTAGTTTCCGCGCAGGAAAAAGAGAATGAACTGACCATTAAAGCACAGCTAAGGCCCCGGGCCGAATACCGCCACGGCGTTATCAGCCCGATGAACGAAAACAGCAAGGCTTCGTCGTTTATTTCGAACCGCGCAAGGCTGGGCGTAAGTTTCGATAACGGATTTCTCGCCATGGGCATTACGGCGCAAGACGTTTCGGTTTGGGGCGAACGCCCGCAAATAGAAAACACCGCGTTAACAAGCGGAATAAACGAAGCGTGGGCAAAAATCTATAAAAACGGATATTTCGTGCAACTGGGACGTCAGCAACTAACGTATGACGACGACAGGATTCTCGGCACGCTCGACTGGCATCAGGCCGGCCGCTATCACGATGTGCTGAAAGCGGGTTACGAAAACATGAACAACAAAATCCACCTGATTCTGGCTTACAACCAGCACGCGCAAAAAATAAACACCGGAACATATTATGCCGGAGGCCAACCTTATAAAACCATGCAAACAGCGTGGTATCAGTTCGATACCAAAGAGAATTTCGCAGTATCTCTTCTGCTGATGAATTTAGGATTCGAAACCGGAACCCCGGGGCAAGACGGAGCGCCCGATGAACCCAAAACCAGTTATTTACAAACTATCGGGACAAACCTTTCGTATAAAATCAACGATTTAAGTTTGTACGGAACAGCCTACTTTCAGACGGGGAAAAACCGGATGGACAGGGATGTGAGCGCGTATATGTTCGCCGCGAAAGGGCAATACAATTTCACGCCGATGTTTTCCGCCGCTTTGGGCCTCGATTACCTATCCGGGCAAAAAGCCGGCGAAGAAAAAGCCACCAACTTTGATCCACTTTACGGAACACACCACAAGTTCTACGGAGCCATGGACTATTTCTATGCCTCACCCTTCGGAAACCGCGGTTTGGTGGATTTTTACGGATCGCTTATTTTCAAGCCTGCCAATAAACTTACCATCGACCTCACGTACCACCATTTTTCATCGCAACAACCCATTGACGTTTTCGATGTGGAGAAAAAAGGATTGGGTTCTGAAATAGATTTGACGGTAACCTACCCCATCCGTCCGTACATTACGCTACAAGGCGGATATTCGATGATGTTCGGCACCGAGGCTTTTTTCCAAATAAAGGGCGGCAGTAAAGACCGTACACAAAATTGGGCGTTCTTATCGTTGAACGTGAATCCGACAATATTTAAAGGAAAATTTTAGAAGTATTTGTTACCTTTGTCAAAATTTTGAACTTTGACAAAGGTTTATAGAATGATATCTTCGCCAAAACATTCGCAAATACATCTAATTTGGGAGGTTTAACGAAATTACGTAAATTAGACGTTAGTGGCTATTTTATCAAGACAACCTAACTAAACAAAAAAGTGGACACAGCATTAGAACTAAAAATCAGCATTGACAATGGACAAATTTTTTCCGACAAGCAGATTATTGACAAACT
>JAUNRY010000082.1:0-1589 GCA_030539475.1 Bacteroidia bacterium
GAAAACTTTTAATTAATAATTTAATAAAAACATTCGCAAATACGGCTGATTTGGGTGGTTTAACGAAATTACGTGAATTAGACGTTATAGCCAATTGTAAAGATGGACACACTAACCATAGGACACGGACATAGAAAAGGTGAAACTTTTAAAAACGGCACGACAAAAGCCGACAGAAAATATATTGACTTTATTGTTTCAGGACAATCACTTGGACAACTCTTCGGACTTCCCGACTTTGACTTAATTGGGACATTCGGCTGGTCAGCCAACAAGGAGTACGAAAACAAACAAATAGACGAGTTTTTAGGACTTGTAAAATCTGAATTAGAAACTGGGCGGACTTGCTTTTATGTTTGTCCTGAGTGTGGCGACATTGGTTGCGGCGCAATAACCGGAATAATTGAAGTGACAGAGAAAAACGTAATTTGGAAAGACTTTGGTTATGAGAACAATTATTCAGAACCAGACTTGACTGACTATAAAGAAATCGGACCATTTACGTTTGACAAAAAGCAATACTTGACAATACTTGAAAGACTAAAAACATTGACGACAGAATGAGAACAACTGGCTATAACAGCCGTTTTGCAAAAGCGGGGGGTTCGTGCTTCTATAACAGTGAAGTGCTAAATTCAAGTTTTATGCATCTAATGAAGTTTAGTGCTAAAAATCCCCGCCTTCGCAAAGCGGCAAACCGTTAGCGGCCATTTTTAACCCAAAAAACCGAAATAAATAATGGAAGAATTTCAACTGGAAAAAACGATTTGGACTGAAAAGGATTATGAACAAATGGGTTGGCACGATTGTAATATTTATGGTTTAATTTTCCAAAACGACAATGCAAACAACTTTTCTACTGACTTAATTTTTGATATTGATTACATTTTCAAATGGGTGCATCCAATTCCTCCTAAACCAAATTATTCATTTTGGATTTCACCTTGTACTCTGAAATTTGAAGATACATTTGCATTGATAATTGATATTGACAGACGTGGAGGAATGACCGATATGTTAGAAATTGCAGACTTATTTTTGATTAATAAAGTAGAACAAGAATCGAATAAATGGATTTACGAGTGGGCTATTGAATTACAAGAAGGAAAAATCACTTTCAAATCATCAGGATTTAAACAAATTATAAGACAAAAACCTATTAAAACTGAATCTCAAGTATTAAGTTTAGAAGAAAGAAATGGAATTTCATTTGAACAGATTACATTTGATGAAACAATCCCAAATAAATAAAAAAACGTCAGCTAACAAGTTATTACTAAAAGCGTAGGTAAAATCTTCTATTGGACATTTGTGCAAGTTTCAACTTTCGTTCTTCAATTCAACTTTTGTACACCAAAACTGGCTCGAACGCAAAGCCCCGAACCATTATTATTCTCTCTGAAACCAAGCATCAACTAACCCTAATCCATATGAACTCAAAACTATTTTCCGAAGTCTCCAAGCATTACATGCTTTTATACAGCAATGATGAGATATAAAAAAGAAATAATGTAAATTAATCATATAAAGGTTGCGCCCGACACAAATGAGGGATTTGATAATGAAAAATCTGGATGTAATTTTAAGGC
>JAUNRY010000082.1:1689-8638 GCA_030539475.1 Bacteroidia bacterium
GAAAACTCAACGTGAACGGTTTCAATAATTTCGGCAACTTGGCGTAACAAGGAGTGTTTGTTGTCGTTCACAATCACAAAGTCCGATAGTTTTACTTTCTCTTCGTCGCTCATTTGGCTGTGGATGCGCGATTCTATTTGCTCCCTGCTCAGGTTGTCTCTGGCGGCAATTCGCCGGATTCTTGTTTCGAGCGGCGATAAAACGGTGATGGTTTTGTGGACGTAGGCATGAAAACCGGCTTCGAACAACACGGCAGCGTCTATGGCAACCATGGGATAACCGGATTGGGTTTGCGCCCATTGGCTGAAATGGTTGGCCAGCTCGGGATGAATGATGGAGTTGGCGCGCCGAAGGTTTTCTTGATTGTTGAAGATGAGCTGCGCCAGTTTTTTCCGGTCGAGTTTGTTGTTCTTGTAAATTTCAGCGCCAAAGGCTTCGGTGAGTTTCGCGCGAATGTTGGGCGATGTGTCGTTCAGGTTCTTGGCTTGGGTATCGGCATCGAAAACGGGAATGTGATGCAGCCGAAAAATTTCGGCAACAACCGATTTTCCGCTTCCGATTCCTCCGGTAATACCAATTTTCAGCATGTAGAATCAGGCTTAACTGTTTTTATTAAAATATTTCAATGATTTCTGCAGCCCCGCTAACAGCCAACAGCTAAAGGCCAACAACCAACAACCACCACCCGTTTTTTATCTTTTCTCCAACAAAAACTCCACCGACGATGGCGACAATTTCACGTTGCGAATAGCCGCAGGGCTTTGCGATAATTCCAGTTCAACCCGGCCATTTTCGTTGTTGTGAAACTTTCTGTAATCGAGTTCCACCTTGAAATCTTCGGGAGCAATTTTCTTGTATTCTTCCAGCGTTACGGAAAACGAAACTTCGGTTTGGGAAGGGAAAAATTTCACGTCGATATTTTCCGGAACGTTTCTTACCGTTATGGGCACTTCGAACCTCCTTTCCGTAAACTCAAACACCGGAATGTAAATTTCTACCTGTTCGGGCACAAATTTTACGCCTTCCACGGGGTTTATTCTCACCTGTAGCTGCGATGTTGCTTTCAGGTTGTTAAACAGCGTGTACTCGGTGGTGGCGGCCGTTAGTTCGGCCAGCTGAGCTTTGGAGCCGTAGGCTATTACGGTTTCGGGAATGAAAGTTGCACTGTCGGCTATCAGGTTGCTGCGGCTGGTGGAAACTACGCCATCGAAAACCACGTTGAGTTCCTTTTTTTCCAACCGCGACGTGGCCAGCGAAATATTTACCGGATAATATGCCCGGAGGTTGGTGCTTTGCGACAACTGGGTGCGTATTAACTGCGTGAGTTCGCTTCCCTGCAAATTGTTTACCCTTTCTTCCTGATACCGGGCAATGTCTATTTCTATTGAATCCGTCAGGAAGAAAGTGTAGCGGAAAATTTCGGAACCTTTGTCGCCGAGCCGCACTTCTATGCTGGGGGGCAAAGGGTTGTCGAACACTACATCGTCGGGGACGTTGGTGTATTTGAGCGGCAGCCGGTAGGTGGCTTCAATATCGCGCTGAAAAAACAACATCAGCCAAAAAATAAATGCCAGTATCAGAAATCCGAGGAACACAAGGGTGTTTTTCCAGTTTACGCTGGAAAAAAATAACCTTATTTGCCTGAACCATTTATTTTTGGCTGATGTAAAATCCATAATTGCAGATAATAGATGTCAGAATTTTCAGACATTAGAATTGTCTCTAACAGCTGCTTTTTTTAATGTCTTCTGTCTATTTTCAGGCCGTTTTCACGTCGGTGGATGAAGCGAAAACGGATGTTTTTTCGAATTTCAACTTGATTCCGTCGGCCACTTCTACCAAAAACCATGTTTCGCCTATTTCTTTTATGCGCCCGTGAATACCGCCGGCGGTAACCACTTTATCGCCAATTCTCATGGTTTCGCGCGCTTTTTGCAAGTCTTTTTGTTTTTTCTGTTGCGGACGAATCATGAAGAAGTAGAATACGGCAATGATAGCCACCATCATCAATAACGATGTTCCCATTCCTCCGCCGCCGGGAGCTGCTTGTAATAAAATATCCATAAAGTAATGTTTTAAATTGATTTGAAATTAATTTTTAAAAATAATATTTTCTTTTCTAAGCCCCACCACAATGGCGTCTAAAATTCCATTTACGAACGTTCCGCTTTTGGGCGTGCTGTACAATTTGGCGAGGTCTATATATTCGTTGAGCGAAACATTGGTTGGAATAGTTTCAAACGTATGAATCTCGGCCAAAGCCACTTGCATGATAATCATGTCCATGAAGGCGATGCGGTCGAAATCCCATTTTTCGGTATGGCGCTCTATGAGCTGCCTGTATTTTTGCTCATTCAGCAGCGTGTCGTGCAGGAGTTTCAGGGCAAATTGCCGGTCTTCATCGTCTTTGAACATGGGCAGCAGCGGCTGGTTTTGTCCCGATTCTTCCGAAAATTGCTTGATGGATTTCATCACAAAAGTTTGAACAATTTCAATATCATCATTCCAAAAAATGCTTTCGTCTTCTAAAATTTCATCCAGCTTTTCGTTGTTGTAAATGTATTGTTTGAAAATTTTTCTCCAAAATTCCCTGTCGTCGTCATACGTTGTTTTTGTTTTATTGGAGTAGTCTGTATAAGTGTCGGAGGCAAGTATCTGGTCGAGAAGGTTTTTAACGAAAACATCGTTATCGGCCCACGACATCGGCCGCTCGCTCAGGTATTTATTGAACTGATTGTTTTGGGAAAGTTGTTGAATGAATTTATTGTCGATGAGTTTTACGTTGGGGTTTAAATCTTCATCCGTTGGAAGATATTTGTTGCGTTTTGCTTCAATGCGGGCGTCGTAAGTCTTTGTTAACTCAAGCATTAGCAGGAGAAGATAATAATAAAGATCGTATGACTTTTGCAACCCGAATAGAAGCTCTTTTTCGGCAGTACGCAAATCTTTGTTTGTATTCTGATACCAGGAATAAACTATCTGCACGATTCTGGTACGAATTAAATTTCGATTAATCATTGTTTAAATGAGCATTATAAGATTGCAAAATTAGCTATTTTTTCGGATATTCAAGCAGAAATGACGTTGAAAAAAGCATGAATGCCGACAAAGGTTGATGTTTCAACAGAATTTTTTGTCTTCCACGCGGTAGGCTCTTTTTACAAAATCGATGGAGTGCCGGCAAATGTTGGCAAGCTCGGCCTCGTTGATATCCGATAGTTTTTTAACATAAATGCAAGCCTTGCCCATCTTAAATTTCCCCAGTTTCTGCAAAAGCGGCAAATGTTCATCCAGCCCGGTGAATACGTACAGCGATATGGCCGCTTTTCGGGGAGAGAAGCCAAGAATGGGAGCGTCTCCTTCGTGGCCGCTCGGGTATTTGTAATGATAACTGCCAAACCCGATAATGCTTGGCCCCCACATTTTAGGCGGGTGTCCGCTAATTTCACTCATGAGCTTGAGAAGGTGGAAACTGTCTTTTTTCTTCTGCTCGTTTTCAACTGTTTGGTTGATAAAATCTGCCACGCTTTGTTCCGTGGGCATGGTTTTATTCTTGGCCATGGGGCAATGAGTTTTTAAAATTATTCCGGCAAAGCTCCCTTGCTTGCCGCATACAAGCGGCTTCAAAATAAACAACTTTGCCTGAATGAATAGAACAGATAGATGGATATTTTGTTTTTTCGGGAACGATGTTTTAAACATTCTCTAAAAATCATTATCTTTGCCCCTTATAGTGTTTTTGTGAAAATTAAAACGTCAACAATAAATTACACACGAAAATTGTAAATATATGTCAGTAGAAATCAGACAGGTTAAGGATAAGGATGCGTTGAAGCAATTCGTTCAGTTCAGCATCGATTTATACGAAGGGAACGAATTCTTTGTGCCCCCGCTCGTGTACGATGAAACCGCCACGTTGAGCCGGGACAAGAATCCCGCTTTTGAACATTGCGAAGCGGCTTATTTTTTAGCTTATCGAAACGAAAAAATTGTGGGCAGAATTGCCGTAATTATTAATCACAAGGCAAATAACGTATGGAATGAAAAAAACGCCCGTTTCGGATTTGTCGATTTTATTGATGACAAAGAGGTAGCGGATGCGCTTTTTGCGGAAGCCGAGAACTGGGCGCGCTTTCGCGGCATGAAAAAGATTCAGGGCCCCATGGGTTTCACCGATTTCGATAACGAAGGCTTGCTCGTTGACGGTTTCGACCGGGTAAGCACCATGCAAACCATCTATAATTATCCTTACTATGTGGAGCATATCGAGCGGTTGGGATACAAAAAAGATCAAGATTGGTTTGAGTTCCTGATAACCATACCCCGGGAAGTACCCGAGCGGTTTATGCGCGTGGCAGAGATCGTAAAAAAACGCTTCCGCCTGAACGTTGTGCAACTCAAAAGCAAAAAAGATGTGTGGCCTTACGCCCACGAAATTTTTGAACTGCTAAACCGTTCGTACAAAGATTTATACGGGTTTGTTCCCTTGTCGAAAGCGCAAATAGATTACTACGTAAACATGTACATTCCCATGCTGCGCCTGAATTTTCTCTCGCTCGTGTTGCGCGAAGAAGACAACAAGCTCATTGGGGTGGGAATAGGGCTGCCCAGCCTGGCGCAGGCGTTGCAGAAATCGGGCGGAAAATTTCTGCCAACCGGCTGGTATCATTTATACAAGGCATTGAAAGGAAACGACAACAAAGTGCTGGACCTGATGCTCATCGGAGTTGACCCCGAGTATCAGGGGAAAGGCGTAAATGCGCTTATTTTCAGTCAATTCATCCCCGAAGCCGTCCGGCTGGGTTTTGAATACGCCGAAAGTAATCCCGAGCTGGAAGTTAACAACAAAGTGCAATCCATGTGGAACGACCTGGATGCCGTGCATCACAAAACACGCCGGGCGTATATAAAGAAACTGTAAAAAACGGGCAATAGTCCAAAGCCAATAGCCAAAATTATAAGGAGATAAACAAAAAGTGACTGATTTTGAATTAGAACAAGCAATAAAAAATTATAGCGACGACGGCATCATAACCCTTGAACCGCGCGAGCATATTCGCCGCCGTCCCGGTATGTATATCGGGAAACTGGGCGATGGCTCCTCTTCCGACGACGGGATTTACGTGTTGTTGAAAGAAGTTTTAGACAATTCCATTGACGAATACATGATGGGATTTGGCAAAACGATTGAAGTTACCGTTGAAGACGGAAATATAACCGTGAGGGATTACGGCCGCGGTATTCCGCTGGGAAAAGTGAAAGATGTTTCCTCTAAGATGAATACCGGCGGAAAGTTCGATTCCCGGAATTTTAAAAAATCGGTAGGGTTAAATGGCGTGGGTATCAAAGCGGTAAACGCCTTGTCGTCTAAATTTTTCATCGAAAGTTTTCGCGAAAGAGAATCCAAAAGCGTAAGCTACGAGCGCGGTGTTGTTACCGAAGACAGCCCGTTGCAGCCATCGTCGCAAAACAACGGAACATTCATTGCGTTTACACCCGACAAAGAAGTTTTTGGCGAATACCTCTATCGCGACGAGCACATTGAGCCGCTGCTCAAAAACTACGTTTTCTTGAACACAGGCCTAACCATAAATTTCAACGGCAAAAAATACCACTCAAAAAACGGACTCGAAGACTTGCTCAACGAGAACCTCACCTCCGAAATTCTGTATCCCATTATTCACCTGCACGGAGAGGACATTGAAGTAGCCATCACGCACTCCAACCAATACGGCGAAGAATATTACTCGTTTGTAAACGGCCAGCACACCACGCAAGGCGGAACACATCTATCGGCTTTTCGCGAAGCCACCGCGCGCGTAATCAGGGAGTATTTCGCCAAGAATTTTGAGTTTTCCGATATCCGCAGCGGAATGGTAGCGGCTGTGAGCGTAAAAGTAGAAGAACCGGTTTTTGAGTCGCAAACCAAAACCAAGCTCGGCTCCAAAGACATGTCGCCCGACGGCGTTTCGATAAATAAGTACGTAAGCGACTTCCTGAAGAAGGAGTTGGACAATTACCTCCACAAACACCTGGAAACGGCCGATATCCTGCAGAAAAAAATTCTCGACTCCGAAAAAGAACGCAAAGCCATTGCCGGAGTTACTAAATTGGCACGCGAACGAGCCAAAAAAGCCAACCTGCACAATAAAAAACTGCGCGACTGCCGCATTCACTACAACGATTCGCGCGGCGATAAGCAAGAAGAAACCTGCATCTTCATCACCGAGGGCGATTCTGCCAGCGGTTCCATCACTAAAAGCCGCAACCCCAACCTGCAAGCGGTTTTCAGTTTGCGCGGAAAGCCGTTAAATTCTTTCGGGCTAACCAAAAAAATTGTTTACGAAAACGAGGAATTCAATCTCCTGCAAGCCGCCCTCAACATCGAGGACGGGATGGACGGCCTGCGATACAACAAAGTCATCATCGCCACCGATGCCGATACCGACGGCATGCACATTCGCCTGCTGCTGCTCACGTTTTTTCTGCAATTCTTCCCCGATTTGGTGAAGAAAGGACACGTGCACATCCTTCAAACGCCGCTTTTTCGCGTGCGAAACAAGAAAAAAACGTTGTATTGTTACACGGAAGAAGAACGCCTGGCAGCCGTCCGGGAGCTTGGCCCCAACCCCGAGATTACCCGATTTAAAGGCCTCGGAGAAATTTCGCCCGATGAATTTAAAAACTTCATCGGTGAAGACATGCGTCTCGACAGGGTTTCCATGCGCAAAGAAGACCTCATAAAAGAACTGCTGGAATTCTACATGGGCAAAAATACCCCCGACAGGCAAATGTTTATTATTGAGAACCTGGTGGTGGAGGAGGAGGCGTAAGGCGACTGGGAGAAAGGGCGAAAGGGCGACTTGGCGAAAAGGCGGCTTGGCGAGGGGGCGATGAGGCGACTTGGTGAAAGGGCGACTTGGTGAAGAGGTGAAAGGACGATACATTT
>JAUNRY010000083.1 GCA_030539475.1 Bacteroidia bacterium
CAGACGCTAACGGCAGCATCTGACCGATTACCGGTCTGATGCGAAGAGAAATATTCAAGCGAAAAAACAGACAAAAGAACAGGGAGAAATTAACAAAACGCGTCAGACGAGTAATCCGTCAGACGCTGAGTAAGAAAAACTATGTACTTCGAAGAAGATTGCACATACCACATTTATAATCGAAGCAACGAGGTTGTTTTCGAGGACAGGGCCAACTACATTTTCTTTCTTCAAAAAGTAAGAAAACACATTATGCCCTGCGCTCATATTTTGTGCTATTGCTTAATGCCCAATCATTTTCATTTTATCGTTAAGGTGAAAAAAGAAGGAGCGGTTTTCTTCGTAAATAACCGAGTAAACGAAATGCAGCGTTTAACCAGGGCATTCGGCACTGTGTTAAGTTCATACACGCAGGCCATCAATACGAAAAAGAAACGGCGCGGGTCGCTTTTTGCCCACAAAACAAGAGCAAAACTGCTTAACGATACTAAGAACGACTATGCTTTCAGTTGTTTTATGTATGTACATCAAAATCCGATATTAGCTCATTTAGTAAACAAACGCGTCAGACGGGTAATCCGTCAGACGCTAACGGGAGCATTATGATTAAAACAGATATAGACAAACACCAGTCAGATGTAATCAACGCCATGCGGTTTCCGCTGATTGTGCTGGTTTTGTACATGCATATCGTGCCATTGGATTCGTTTCCGGTAGAAATTGGTTTTTCGGGAATGCACCTGTACAATTTCTTAGCCGAGTTTATCTCTCACAACGTGGGGCGGCTGGCTGTACCGTGCTTCTTTCTGTTTTCCGGTTATTTTTATTTTCGTAAAATGGGGGCGTGGAGTTCCGGCTTTTATCTGTTGCAACAGAAAAAGCGCGTGGTTTCTCTCATTATTCCGTATATTTTGTGGAATCTGCTGAATATATTGGTGGTACTGGCAAAAGGTTATGCAATGAATATTGCCGGCTTGGATGGTTCGGGCGATATAAATTTTATCCGCCAAACACCGTTTTTGGAATTAATGGTTATGCCCATTAATTTGCCTTTGTGGTACTTACGCGATCTGATTTGCATGACTTTTTTTGCTCCTTTGTTTTATTATTTATTCAACTATACAAAAATATGGGGTTTACTGGCGATTTTAATCCTATACCTAACCACTTGGGAACTTCCATTCAGAGGTTTCTCCATGACGGCCATTTTCTATTTTGGATTGGGTGCGTTTTGGGGAATCAACAAGAAAAATATGCTCGAAAGTGCACGGAAAATTAAATATCCGGCACTAATTTTCGGACTTGCTCTTGCCCTTGTGGCCACTTTTTTAAGTACAACCGTTTACCACGAATATTTAATTCGCTGGTTTGCACCGCTGGGTGTGGCATCGGCATTTATCATCACCGATTTTATTGTTCGAAAACAAAAAATAAGGGAGGTGTTTTTGAAATATTCGCCGGCTGTATTTTTTATTTATGCCGTGCATGAGCTGTATTTAAAAAACTGGGTGAAAGGTGCGTTTTACAGGACTCCGCTTAGTGAATCGGGTTGGGGAATGGTGTTGGGATACATTGTTATGCCGCTTATTTTGCTGGCAATTTGCCTGGCGCTTTATTTCATACTGAAAAAGCTATGGCCCAGGGCGCTGAACGTTTTGAGCGGAGGAAGATGAACCCCCGAAACCGCCTGACCGATTAAACGCGGCCTGACGGGTAAAGGAAATTTTTAACGTACGCATCAGACGGGTAATCCGTCAGACGCTATGGAAGATGACTTTAAAAAATATGAATGCAATAGATTTAGACAAAAGGCAATCTTTGGTAATAGATGCCATGCGGTTTCCATTGATTGTTTTGGTGGTTTTCTCCCATGTATTGAGTTTTGATCTGGAACCCATAAACTTTAGTTTTTCAGCAAACAACCTCTATCATTTTATTTCTGAGATGATTTCCCACGTAATCGGACGTATTCCCGTTTCTTGTTTCTTCTTGTTTTCGGGCTATTTCTTTTTTCGGTATTTGAAAGAATGGTCGCTTAAAATTTATAAATCGCGGTTATTAAAACGCGTGAGAGGTATTCTTGTTCCGTATCTGCTTTGGAACGTGGCAATGATTGTTGCCATTGTTGTTAAAAACTATTTATTTTCTGTTGTGGGTATTGGAAATACCGAAGAATTAGCATTCTTGAAAAGTAGTTCCGTATATGCTTTGTTATGGGAAATGCCCATCAATTTTCCCTTGTGGTTTATGCGCGATTTACTATGTATGTCGGTTATAGCTCCCGTTATTTACCTTTTCTTTAAGTACACAAAAATCTATGGCCTTGCCGCTTTGGTTATTTTCTATGTGTTTAGCGGATGGGAAACGGGTGTGCCGGGATTTTCAATGAGGGCCATCGTTTTCTTTGGCGCAGGAGCCTGTTTTGGGATTCATAAGAAAAACATGCTGCAAATATTTTCAGGGATAAATCATTTCTCTGTCATTGCAGCAATTGTTCTTATGTTCATTGCCACTTATTTCACAGCTACAGATTATTACGAGATATTTCGCAGGCTTTTTACCATTTTTGGCGTTGCTGCAATTTTTAATGTAATGAATAAAGTAGTAGATAGTGAAAGAAACCTGAGTGCCTTGCTTAAATTGTCGAAAACTGTTTTCTTTATATACGTTGCGCACAGTATTTATGTTATGGGATGGGTAAAGGGCGCATTTTATCGTACTCCGCTGGCCGATAGCGGGATAGGAATGCTGATAGCCTATTTTTTAATTCCTGTAACTGTAATACTTATTTTGATTTTTATAGAAAGACTTTGGCGACAATTTTCGCCAAAGTCTCTTTCTTTTTTTATGGGTGGCCGTGTAAACAGCAAACCGAAATCGCTATAGTTATGAAACAATTTCCACTTGTATCAATTATTATTCCGGTTTACAATGCGGAGAAGACGTTGCCCTATTGTTTGGAGTCAATTTTCAAACAAACTTATCGTTCCGTTGAGTTATTGTTTATCGACGATTGTTGTACGGACAACAGCATAGAAATTATAAATGAATACATTGGTAAACGCAACAAAACTGTTGATTTTTCTATCAAGATAATCCGGCACGAACATAATAAAGGGGTTGCCGCCGCGCGCAACACCGGATTGTCGCACGCTACGGGAGAGTTTATATATTACGTTGATTCCGACGACATTGTTTCCGAAAACGCATTGGAGTTACTCATAAGCGAAGCCACTAACAACCAAGCCGATATAGTGGGCTGCGAGTGGTATTTGTCTTATCGCCAGAATTCCCGATACATGAAACAACCTTCGGTTGACAATGGTGACGATGCCTTCAAAAAAATGACCGGCGGATTGTTGCGGTGGAATTTGTGGTTGTTTCTTGTGAGGCGGTCGCTGTATGAAAACAATCAAATCCGGTTTATTGAGGGGATGAACATGGGCGAAGACATGATGGTGATGGGAAAACTTTTTTTGTGTGCAGAAAAAGTAGTAATGCTGCATCGGCCATTGTACAGCTACATACAAACCAACTCCGGTTCTTTAACCAAGGATAATTCGGAGAATCACATGAAACAAGTGTCTGCTAATGTGTTGGAATTAGAGCAATTTGTTATTTCAACCCGGGGTGAGAGCTATAAAAAGTACATTGAGTTTCTGAAATTGAATATAAAACTACCCCTGTTGCTGTCAAATGACAATTTACTACATAAGCGTTGGCAAAAATGGTTTCCCGACTCAAACAATTTCATTCTGCAAAATAACATGCTCCCCGTTAGAACGAGAGTTCTTCAGTGGCTTGCCTTTAAAAATCAGTTTTGGATTGTGAAATTATATTATACTTTTGTATTTCGCTTTGTTTACGGCGTTATTTACAAGTAAGCGGTGTTGATATGTTACGGATTATTGGAGTTATAATTGTAGGTGTGATGGTAAGCGGGTATTTTTTTACTTTCGGTTTATCATTTATACCGGCTTCTATAAATTCCAAAATGGTGCTGGCAGTTATGGGCGCACTTCTTTATGTTTTTCACAGTATTAGAAATCGACAGGTTGTACTTCCCAAAGAACTGATTCCTGCAACAGGCATAGTCGCTTTATTTTCAGTAATTTGTTTTTTTACTGCCGATTATAACGGAACAGTTGATTACTCATATGCCGATTATATTGTCTCGTTCGCAACCTGGTTAGCCGGTGGATATGTAATTGTTTCTGCTATAAAATCGTTACATGGGCGTGCAAATTTTAAGATATTGACGGCATATCTGACAGCTGTCTGTGTATTTCAGTGCGCTGCGGCATTAATTATAGATAATAACGAGGCCGTAAAAACATTAGTGGACAGCTATATCCTTCAGGGACAGGTATTCTTGAACGAAATTGGCAGGCTATACGGTATTGGAGCTTCTCTTGATCCTGCCGGAGTACGATTCTCAATAGTGATGATACTGATTGCATTCGTTGTAACGAAAGAAGATTCCGTAAAATCCAACAAAACGCAGATTACCCTTTATTTTCTTGCTTTTTTTATTATCGGCATAATAGGAAACATGATTTCCAGGACAACAAGTACAGGAATGCTCCTCGGACTCGGTGTTTTTTTACTTTCCACGGGCATTAACCAATTAATTATTCGTTCGGATGTTAAGAAAGTATATGCAATATTGGCATTGGTTTTAATTTTTATTGCTCTCACAGTTAATATTCTCTATCAATCCAGTCCTTATTTTTACGACTTGCTCCGATTTGCTTTTGAAGGATTTTTTAACTGGATGGAAACCGGCGTTTGGCGCACCGATTCCACCGATAAACTAAATGCCGTGATGTGGGTTTGGCCCACGGATATAAAAACGTGGATTATCGGGAGTGGCCTATTCGAAAACTGGGCCTTTGGAACGGATATAGGATATTGCCGTTTTATTTTGTATTGTGGTTTAATAGGGTTTGGAACTTTTGCGCTTCTGTTTATATACAGTGCAGTTATTTTAGCGCGAAAATTCCAAAAATACAGGCTTATGTTTTTGTTTCTTATATTGTTAAGTGGCATAATCTGGCTAAAAGTTGCTACCGATCTGTTTTTGATTTATGCCCTATTTTATTGGTTAGAAAGAGAACCCGAAACAATTGACGAGCCGTTATTACAAAATGCTCACACTTAAACATGAAAATAATCTACTGCATAGCAGGAACATACAGAGCCGGAGGGATGGAAAGGGTGCTGGCCATCAAAACCAATTTTTTGGCGAACGCCGGGCACGAGGTCGCGATAGTTACAACCGACCAAAGAGGCCGGCCGCCGTTTTTTCAGTTGAACCACAGAATAAAATGTTACGATTTAAATATCAACTACGAGATAAACAACCGCAAGCCTTTTTTTCACAAGCTCGTTCACTATCCGCGTAAACAATTCAACCACAAGCAAAAGCTCACCCGGCTTCTTTTGAAACTGAAAGCCGACATTGTGGTTTCCATGTTCGACAACGATGTTTCGTTCATTACCGATATACGCGACGGCAGTAAAAAAGTGCTGGAAATTCATTTTTCTAAATTCAAGCGGCTCCAATACAACAGAAAAGGGCTGTGGCGGCTGGCAGATGTGTGGCGCACCCGGCAAGATGAAAAATGGGTAACGCGTTTCCACAAATTCGTTACGCTTACCCAAGAAGACAAAGAGTATTGGGGAAATTTGCCCAATATCGCTGTCATTCCCAATCCGCTGACTTTCGATTCGGGCGAATCGTCTCCGCTGCAATCCAACAAAGTGATAGCCGTTGGCAGGTACACGTATCAGAAAGGATTTGACACGCTGATTGAAATTTGGAGCCACGTATGCAAACACAACCAAGAATGGCAGTTGGAAATAATCGGCGACGGTGAAATGAAAACGCAACTGCAACGTCTAATCAGCGACTTGCAGCTCGAAAAACGCGTGTCGCTGTGCCCGCCCACCGGCAATATGGCGGAAAAATACACGGGCGCGTCGTTGTTAGCCATGACTTCCCGCTACGAAGGGCTACCCATGATATTGCTCGAAGCGCAATCATTCGGCCTGCCCATCGTTTCTTTCCTGTGCAAATGCGGCCCCAAAGATGTAATTACGGACGGCGTGGATGGCTTTTTAATTCCCGAAGGCAACAAAAACTTATTCGCGGAAAAATTACTTACACTTATGGAAGATGAAAAATTGCGACAGCAAATGGGGTTGGCGGCAAAAAAATCTTCGAAGCGTTACGCCGAAGAAAAAATAATGGCTCAATGGATTACGCTGTTTGAATCTTTAATCCAATGAAACAGCCATGGTCAAAACAAATTTTGAACACATAAGAAGATGGTTTCAACGCGTCGGACGGGTAATCCGTCAGACGCATCGGTGAACATTTCAACCCAAAAGTCTTGGTTCTATTGTCTTGATTCCTGGCTCTAAATTATAAACAGATGAAACATCATGGGCAAAACAAATTTCGAACAAACAAGAGAATGATGATGAAATACAAAGATGTTTCAACGCATCGGACAGGTAATCCGGCAGACGCTTCGGTAAACATTTCAACGCAAAAGTCTTGGTTCTGATGTCTTGGTTCCTGGCTCTAAATTATAAACAGATGAAACATCATGCCCAAAACAAATTTCGAACAAACAAGAGAATGATTGTAGTCCGAAGACGGAAGTCCGAAGTTGTTCAACGAAAGGATAAACGTTTCAGAAAAAAGTCTAATTGTCTACAAATCTAAAAGTCTTGAATCTTGGTTCTAAAATTATAAACAGATGAAAAAGATAGTTGTTTCTGCGGTAAATTTAAGAAAAGGAGGCACTTTAACCATACTCAAAAACTGCCTCAATTACTTGTCCGGGCTTTCCAAATCGGGTGAATTTCAAGTAATTGCTTTGGTTCACAACAAAGAGTTGGCTTTTTACGAGGGCATTGAGTATATAGAATTTCCATGGACAACAAAAAGCTGGCTGCACAGGCTTTGGTGCGAATATGTAACCATGCATCGTATTTCCAAAGACCTATCGCCGGTTTATTTATGGTTTTCGCTTCACGACACTACTCCCCGTGTTGTTGCCGAACGCCGCGCTGTATATTGTCAGACCTCCTTTCCGTTTTACCGGTGGGGAATCAACGATTTGAGGTTCGATTATAAGATTGCGTTGTTTTCCATGTTTACCCGGTTTGCCTATCGGATGAATATTAAGCAGAATAATTTTCTTGTTGTGCAGCAAAACTGGTTGCGCGAAGGATTTTCCGATATGTTTGGAATCGACAAATCGAAATTTATTGTGGCTCCTCCCGAAGCTGAGGCTCAACCGCCTGAAATAACTTCTGAAAAAAACAGTTGCAGGTCTTTCTTTTATGCATCTACGCCCGATACACACAAGAATTTTGAACTGTTGTGCCGGGCAACCGAACTGCTTGAACGAGAAATCGGTAAAAATAAATTCTCGGTAACAATTACAATTTCAGGGAAAGAAAATAAATATGCATCGTGGCTTTACAAGAAGTGGAGTGATGTGGATTCGCTGCATTTTTCAGGATTTATGACGAAAGAAAAACTTTACGAAGAATATAATAAAACCGACTGTTTGGTTTTTCCGTCTAAAATAGAAACCTGGGGATTGCCCATTTCCGAATTTAGCGCATTCGGCAAACCGATGCTGCTTGCCGATCTTCCCTATTCGTACGAAACAGCTTCCAATTCTCCAAAAGTAGCTTTTTTCGATCCACGGTCGCCCATTGATTTGAAAGAAAAAATGAGAAGGTTGATCAATGGTGATTTTTCTTTGCTGAAGAAAGTGGCAGCATGTGAAATAGAAACACCGGTAGCGATAGGTTGGGAACAATTATTTGATATATTGTTGAATTAGACGCTTTTATAAATATCCACAATTATTGCCTAAGCGGGCAGTAAGCCCGGCGTAAACTATTAACCTGCTCTTTCGAGGGCGAAATCGTTGGCAATAATTGCTACCCAACGCGCCGCGTTGGGTTAGTGAATTCTCAATATCTGAGCCCTCGAAACAATGTATAGTCTTTCAAGGTGAATTGAAACACGTTAAGGTTTCAACCCGGAGTTAGATAAAAAATAGGTCAGCCCGCTTCGGGGCTGGGGTTTGAGCGGAGTTCTTTTCCCCGCATTGCATACGGGGTTATTCTTGTTTAGCCACTCCGTGGCAAGGGAAGACGTGCTCACGCCCTTTCCAGAACTTGGTATTTTTGGAATTATATCCGTAAAACAGGGCGTTGCCCTGCCCTTTGCTCTTCTTGCCACGTTGTGGCGTTTGGAAACTACCATGCGTTTGTTGAGTTTTTGCCTGTAAAGAATTCCGATGGCTTTATTGACAGTGAGACTTCTCCCTACGGTCGAAGTGACGGCCCCTAGGTATAGAGAGCGAAAGAAAGCGGCGGCAAAGCCACCGCTTTCTTTCGCCAATATCTTTTCAATGAACTATCATTTCAACCGTAAGAGAAAAATCTATCGAGATATTCTTCCGGCGGAAGTGATTTAGGGTTTAAACAAGATGAATACACGAATATTCACAAAATTTTCAGAGTTTTCTGTTAAAATTCAGGGTCAACAT